>NZ_JBCIVJ010000004.1:0-259655 GCF_039409775.1 Phytobacter palmae
ACGATGAACATCGCATGGACTGGGCCGTCTGGTTTAAGGCTGCCGGTATTGCGCATGCTATTGAGGAGAAAGGCCCGGTTTTTGTCGACTCAAATGGTGTACTGGAAGCGGCGATCGCCGGTAAAGGGATTGCGCTTATTCGAAGTACGCTTATTCGGGATGAATTGAAAAAAGGGCTGTTGATCAATCCGTTGCGCATCGCTATTGATTCGCTGGTGGCCTACTATCTGGTGTATGACGAATCGGCGCTGTTGCAAAAAATGAGTCGTAAATTTCGCGACTGGATAGTCTCTACCGCCACAGCGGAGAGAAATGAATATCCGGCGTAAAATCTCAGCGGCGCAGGTTTGTAGCCGTCGCAGGTCTTCATATTTCAAGGGGGAATCACATGGCCGGACGCCATATTTCTATCGAGCAAAGTGACACCACATGGCCGGATCGCTATCAGAAAGAGGCGTTATTATTACAGCGTGTGTTATCAGACATGCCCGTCATTATCCACCATATTGGCAGTACGGCTGTTCCTGGTCTTGCAGCAAAACCCATCATTGATATCCTGCTGGAAGTGACCTCGCTAAGTCTGCTCGATGAACATAACGACGCCATGCGTCAGGCAGGTTATACCCCCAGGGGAGAATACGGCATTGCGGGCAGGCGCTATTTTGTCAAAGGTGATAATCAACGAACCCATCATCTCCATGCTTTTGAGGTGGGCAGCCCGCACACGTTACGACATCTGGCATTTCGTGATTATCTGCGCCAGCACAGCGAAGTTGCGCAGGAATACGCAAGAGTAAAGCGCGAGGCTGCACAGCAGAGTGGAAATCAGTCCGGACTATACAGCCAGCTCAAAAATGACTTTATCGGGCATCATGAAGCGCTGGCGTTACGGGAAAAATCACGCCATCAGTCAGGCTGATTTCAGCTTATCGATAACGTACCATTGCCCCTTCTTAAAGCACGGAAGGCACCATATCCGTGCACATTAAATGTGCACATGACGATCCGTGACAGCCGTCCGCGATCGCGCCCACCACACAACTCTCCAGAATATATTCTATTTTTCAGCAACCTGAGAAATTTACCGCTGCCTTTAAACCAGTTGGCACGTTTCATGCCTCTCTAATTTTGTTCAAGTAACTTTACTAATGTTCAAATCACTTTCAGAGAGCACGCCATGACACTGACCCGTTTGACTTTACCCGCCTGTCTGACACTGATATCTGCCACGCTTTTTTGCTCTACGGCATACAGCGCCGATCTGCTTGAAAGAGTAAAAGAGGCCAAAGAGATCTCCGTTGCCACCGAAGCGCGATATGCCCCCTTTGAGTATGTTGATAACGGAAAAATCGTCGGCTACGACGTTGACCTGATGAATCACATCCTTGCGAAATCACTGCCAGGCGTGAAAGTGAAACAACTGGATCTGCCTTTTCAGGGCATTCTGCCAGGGCTGGATGCAAAGAAATTCGATTTTGTCGTCACCGCCGTTACCGTCAATAAACAGCGTATTGAACACTTCGGCTTTACCGCTCCGGTGGCGGAATCTACGGTCGCTCTGCTCAAACGAGCCGGAGACGATGCGATCAAAACCCCGGATGATCTGAGTGGCAAAGTGGTGGGATCGCAGGCCGGTTCCGGTCAGTTACAGGTGCTGCAATCCTTCGACCAGGCGCTGCGCGCCAGCGGCAAACCGGGTATTAAAGAGATCAAACAGTATGTGGCGTTCGATGAAGCTTACGCCGACCTGGCCTCCCGTCGTCTTGACGGTGTTGCCCAGTCGCTCTCAAACCTGGGGCCGCTTATCAAAACCCGACCGGGCGTGTTTGCCACGCTGCCGGAGATGATCGGGCCGCAAACCTTCTTTGGTTGGGTAGGGCGTAAAGATGCCGACAGCGCCTCTCTGGTCAAGCTGATCAGCGACGGGATTATCGAAGCCAACCGCGACGGCACCATGAAGGCGCTACAGCAGAAGTGGTTCGGCTTCACGATGACGGTTCCTGCAACTGAAATGCCTGAACCGGCGCTGTGAGCAGTAAACAATGACGGATTTCATAACGAGCTTACTCCACTGGCTTCCCATGCTAATGCAGGGGGCGCTCACCACGGCGGTGCTGTGTGTGACGGCGATGATCGCCGGTTTTGTGGCGGGTATTGGCTTATGGCAGATGTCGACAAGTCCGTTACGGATTTACCGTATGACGGCCCATGGATGGGTCAGTCTTTTCCGGGGCACTCCGGTACTGGCGCAACTGCTGCTCTGCTTCTATTTGCCCTCGCAGTTGGGTCTCGATATTCCCGGCTTTATGGCCGCTGCGCTGGCCTTAACGCTGAACACAGCCGCGTATCAATCGCAAATTCTGAGAAGTGGTTTCGCCAGTATTCCGCCGGGGCAGCTGGAAGCCGCCGCCATTTGCGGGCTGAGTCCACGGCAAATTTTATGGCGTATTCAGGTGCCGCAGGTGGTCCGGGCCACGCTGCCGTCGCTGATTTCCGAACTCATTGACGTTGTCAAGGCATCGGCGGTGGTGTCGGTTATTGCGCTGACCGATCTGATGCGCGTGGGCCAGCAACTGGCGTCATCCACATACCAGCCGCTGCAGGTCTATCTGGCAGTCGCCCTGGTCTATTTACTGCTCACCAGCCTGCTGGCGCTGTTGGGACGCCAGGCGGAACGGCACTGGCAGAGGGAATAACGATGACTGAACTTGCGCAATATTTGCCAGCCTACATTCAGGCGCTGGGCGTGACTCTGTGGCTAAGTCTGTGCGCCGCGTCCGGCGGTATGCTGCTGGGCTTTGCCTTAAACGGGATCTGCGGCAAACGTGGCCTGGCGTTTCGCCTGTGGCGCGTCTATGTGTGGGTGATCCGTGGCACGCCGTTTCTGGCGCAGCTTGCCGTCATCTACTTTGGCCTGCCGTCGATTGGCATCATGCTGAGCGCGGTGGAAGCCACGTTGCTCTCACTGACGCTCTATAGCGCCGCCTATTTCGGGGAAATTTTTCGCGCCGCATGGAACAGCATCCCGCCGGGACAGCGCGAAGCGGCGCTGGCCAACAACATTTCTGCGTGGCGCTGCTTCTGGCATATCCAGACACCGCAGGCCATCCGTTTTGCGCTACCGCTGTCAGGCAACCAGTTCATTCTGACCATTAAAGAGAGCGCCATCGCGTCAATCATTACCGTACCGGAATTGACCATGACGACGAGTCAGATTGTCGCCAGTACCTACAGCTATGTCTTGCCTTACTCCCTGTTGATCCTCAGCTACTGGCTGCTGGCACAGAGCGTCAGTCTGAGCGTAAGAACACTGAGCCATGTACTACGAACCGGAGAATAACGTGAACAATACCTCTACGCCGGTGCTCGAAATGCGCCATGTAGGCAAGTCATTCGCAAACCATGTGGTGCTCAATGACATCAATCTGCGCGTCGATCATGGCGAGATAGTTACCCTGATTGGCCCGTCCGGTTCCGGAAAAACCACTGCGCTTCGCTGCATGAATTTTCTCGAAGCGTACGACAAAGGCGACGTACTGATTAAAGGGCAACTGCTCGGGTATTCCGGCACGCAGCGTGGCCCGGCGCATGTCGACAGCGCCAGCCTGATTGCCGAGGTACGCAAACCGCTTTCGATGGTGTTCCAGCAGTTCAATCTCTGGCCGCATATGACGGTGCAGGAAAATGTCGCCGCACCGCTGGTGCTGGGAAAAAAGATGTCACGGCAGGCGGCAAAGGCGGCGGCGATGGCCGCGCTGGGTCGCGTCGGTATGGCGCAAAAAGCCGATGACTGGCCGGCGCGTCTGTCCGGTGGTCAGCAACAGCGCACAGGTATTGCCCGTGCGCTGGCGCTGAACCCGGAATTATTGCTGCTTGATGAGCCCACCTCAGCGCTCGACCCGGAGCGGGTGGAAGAGGTGCTGGATGTTATCCGAAGTCTTGCCGGGCAGGGTATGACCATGGTGATGGTTACCCATGAGATGGCGTTTGCCGCCCATATCTCGTCACGGCTGGTGTTTATGGCCGACGGCCACATTATTGAAAGCGGCACGCCGCGACAGATGTTCACCCAGCCGAAAAGCGAGCGCCTTAAAAGTTTTCTCGCACCGCTGTTTCGTCGCCCCCTGCAGGCCGAAGATCTGGAGAAATTACCATGAGGGAAACGAGCTTACGGGTCGCCCGACAACTGGACGAAAACTGGCTCAGCCATCTGCTGGCGCAACTGGCCGAATTTGGCAAGTTAGCGGAGGGCGGCGTGGACCGCCAGGCGTTGAGTGAAGTGGAACTTGATGCACGGGCCTGGCTTATCGAACTCGCCCGTGAACTCGGTTGTGAAATATACCGTGACGCCGCGGCTAATTTGTTCTTCCGTCGTCCGGGTCGATTCGCCGTTTCACCCGTCGTCACCGGCAGCCATATCGATACGCAACCGTCCGGTGGCAATTACGATGGCTGTTACGGTGTGATAGCCGGACTGGTATGCCTGAAAGCCCTCAATGACGCGCAGGTTGTTACGGAACGCCCGGTCGAAGTGGTTATCTGGACTAACGAAGAGGGCAGCCGCTTTGCGCCGGGGGCTATGGGCTCCAGCGCTTTCGTCGACCCGGAGAAATTATCCGCCCATCTTGGCGCGATGAGCGTTGATGGCGTCTTGTTTCGCGATGCGCTGGCGCATCATCAGACGCGCTTTGCGGCAATCCCGTTGCGTCCGGACCGCGAGATGGCCTGCTTCGTGGAGTTACATATCGAGCAGGGCCCGGTGCTGGAAAGTAGGAACCTGCCGCTGGCTATCGTTAAAGGCATTCAGGGTGTGCGCTGGTATCAGGTCACCTGCCATGGAGTATCGGCCCATGCCGGGACCACACCGATGACACTGCGCCATGACGCGATGACCCTGGCCCGACAACAGCTTGTTCGTATTGAGCAGGCGATGGGCGATGACGCAGATGACGCGTTGCGTCTGACATTTGGCCGCTGGCAGGTCACACCGAATGCCATTAACACCATCCCGTCATGCGTGCGTTTCACCCTCGATTTTCGCCACCCATCGACAGAAAAACTGGCACAGCTCGACAGGCTGATGAGTTCGCTTTCGAGTGAACACGTAACGGTCGAGTCGCTATTAAATAAAGCGCCGGTCACCTTTGACGCCGGTATCAATCACACTCTGCAAGCGGCCGGAGATGCGCTGGATATCGCGCAAACGGCGCTGTTGTCCGGAGCGTTTCACGACGCCATGTATCTGGCCGAACATTGTCCGACCAGTATGCTTTTTGTCCCAAGCCATCAAGGCATTAGCCATAACCCGGCTGAATATACCGATCCTCGCTCACTGGCGGCAGGCGCCCGTACGCTGGCCTGCGCACTGACTGAGCTATCCCAAACACTCAAAGGAGTTACATCATGACTGCAACTGCACACTACCCGGCCTGCTGCGAGAAAGATAATGGCGACGCACTGGGGATCAACCCGACGGCAACCTCCCCAATTTCACCCGATGGCGCGCCGGTGTTAAATGAGCTGTATACCATCCCGCCACGCTGTGGACGCGCTGTTTTACTGAAAAAAGGGCAGGTGATCAAAGTCATCAATACCCCAGGCAGCCAGGTGTGCGATACATGGTTTTTTAACAGCAGCGATCTGTGCGAATTTGCCTCTATGGAGCATACCCGTGCCTTTATCGACAAAATCATTCCGCAGCCGGGTGATGTACTGGTAACCAATCAGCGTCGCGCCATCGCCACGCTGCTCACTGATACCTCGCCGGGTGTGCATGACACGCTGATTGCCGCCTGCGATCTCTACCGTTATACCAACATGGGGATTACGGAGTATCACGACAGTTGCGCCGATAATATGCGTATGGCGCTCAATGCGATTGGTCTGCGCGCCCGCGAAGTGCCGCAACCGCTCAATTTATGGATGAACACGCCAGTAAACCCGGATTATTCCATTTCCTGGTTGCCCACCGTCAGCAAAGCAGGTGATTATGTAGAGATTCGTGCCGAGCTGGATTGCGTGGTTGTCATGTCCGCCTGCCCACAGGACATCGTGCCAATTAACGGCTGCTCACCGAAAGAGATCCAGTTCGTCGTAGTGGGATGATTTAGTGGGATAATTTTTCTTGCCAGGCCTGCATAACGCAGCCCTGGCAGACTTTAATGAAGCAGACAGATGAAAAAAAACGCTGACAACAAATCTACCGGAACACCGCTCGGCATGCGACTGCGCCACGCCCGTCTGGTGCAGGAAATGACCCTCAAGCAGCTTGCGCAAAAAGTTGAATGTTCGGAAAGTCTGTTATCCAAACTGGAAAATGACGCCGCTTCGCCGTCGCTGGCGATGTTGCACCGTCTGGCTAAAGCGCTGGAGACCAGTATTGCCGATCTGATGGCCGATGACTGGACGGCCGACCAGCCCGTACTTAAACCTGAACAGCGAAACCGTAAGCGCTTTCTGCAACGCAGTAAAAAAGGGGGTATCGAGCTGGAGAACCTGACCTGGCATCACAAAGGCGGTTTGCTACAGGGCAACATTCACATTATCGAGCCGGGCGTCGCCAGTGATGGCCTGATTGAACACCATGGTGAAGAGATGGGTTATGTACTGGAAGGTGAACTGGAACTGCGCCTGGGAGACGATGTCTGGACCCTGGAGCAGGGGGATTCTTTCTATTTTCCGAGCCAGATCCCGCATGGTTACCGCAATATCGGTACCGTGGTCGCCAGAGTGCTGTGGGTGAACACTCCGGTCACATTCTGATCGCGCTATAAGACGAAAAAAATAAGGCGAAAAAACCACGCCGCAGCGTGGTTTCGTTCAGGCAGGTGATATTACAGACCACGCTGTGCCATTTTCTTCGCAAGGTCGACCAGACGGTTGGAAAAGCCCCACTCGTTATCATACCAGGCAAGAATTTTCACCAGATTACCGCCAATCACCAGTGTCGAGAGGCCATCGATAATGGATGAGCGCGGGTCGCCCTGGTAATCGCTGGAGACCAGCGGTTCGTCGCTGTAACCCAGAATGCCTTTCAGCGGACCTGCTTCTGCTGCGTGGCGGAACGCCGCATTGACTTCGTCTACCGTCACATCTCGTTTTAAGGTTACGGTCAGGTCGACAATCGACACCACCGGGACAGGCACACGTAAGGAGTAACCGGTGAGGCGTCCATCCAGTTCCGGGATCACTTTCCCCAGTGCTTTAGCCGCTCCGCTTGAATACGGCACGATGGAAAGCGCCGCCGCTCGCGCCCCGCGCAGATCTTTTTCTGGCTGATCGTGCAAGGCCTGGCTGTTGGTGTAGGCATGCGTGGTATTCATCAGGCCGTGTTCAATACCGAAATTCTGATGCAACACCTGGGCGGCAGGTGCCAGACCATTAGTGGTGCAGCTACCATTACTCACAACGAAGTGGCGGGCGGGGTCGTACTGCTGGTCATTAACCCCCAGCACAATGGTCAGGTCATCGTTTTTACCCGGTGCGGAGATGATTACGCGTTTCGCGCCGCCGCTGCTGATATGTACCGCCGCTTTTTCGCGATCGGTAAAGAAACCAGTGGCTTCAATCACAATGTCGACGCCAACGTCACGCCACGGAATATTGGCCGGATCGCGCTCGCTAAAGACCCGTACGGCCTGACCGTCGACAATCAACTGGCCTTCGCCTGCTTCAACGGGAACGGGGAGCGTGCCGAGTAGTGAATCGTGTTTTAACAGATGCGCCAGCGTTTTGCTGTCCGTCAAATCGTTGATCGCCACAATCTGAATCTCTTTATCACCCAGAGCAGCACGCAAAACGTTGCGACCAATCCTGCCAAAACCGTTAATACCGACCTTAACCATGATGAACTCCTTCTTATCCGATGTCTGACCTCACTGTAGGTCGGCGGCGGTTTGGCGTAAATGACAAATAAGGATCACTTTACGCCATTTTGCGGCAATGGAAGCGCTGGCGATATTCTCCGGGGGTAAGGTGCAACTGACGTTCGAAAATCCGCCGTAAATTGATACTGCTGCCAAAGCCGGTCTCAGCGGCAATCTTTTCCAGCGTCTCGTTGGTTTGCTCCAGCCGGTTACGCGCTGCGCCAAGGCGTGCTTCGGCGACGTACCGTGCCGGTGAGGCACCCGTTTCGCGGGTGAAGACACGGGTAAAATTGCGCGGACTCATCGCCGCCCGTTCTGCCAGCTTGTCGACGGACAAATCCTCATCCAGATGCTCAAGGATCCAGGTTTGCAGGTCACGGATGGGGCCAACGCGAGTGGCCTGCTGCAAATTGTAACGGCTGAACTGGAGCTGGCTGCCAGGGCGGCGCAGATACATCACCATATTCTGGGCGACTTCCAGCGCGAGGCTAAAGCCATAATCGTCTTCAACCAGCGCAAGCGTCAGATCAAAGCCCGAACTGACGCCGCCGGAAGTCCAGACAGAGCCATCCTGAACATACAGAGGACCTGCTTCGAGGGTGATCTCAGGAAAGCGCGCCTGCATGGTTTCCAGCAGTCGCCAGTGGGTGGTTGCTCTTCGTCCATTGAGCAGCCCGGCTTCGGCCAGCAACATCGCGCCACCGCAAATGGAGACCACGCGTCGCGCATGGGGTGCGGCAAGGCGTAGCCAGTCGACCACCGCCGTGCCTTCGTATTCATCCTCGCCGCGTCCGGTAATCATGACGGTATCCCACGACTCTCGCGGGTCAATTTCATGCAAACGGCTATCGGCGAGCAGGTTCAACCCGGATTGACCATGGATGACCTGGTGCGGTTGGGTGGTGGCGAGAGTAAAGCGGTAACGCGGCTGTGAGAGGCCTTCTACATGCAGACGATTAGCCTGCATCAGAATGTCGGCGATACCGGCGGCTTCAAACAGCATGCCGCCATCAGGAACAATTATCAGGAATGTCTTCATGTCCTGAAAAGTACACTCATTACAATTTAAGTCAATATTAAGAGAGAAAATGCAGCAACGGTTCTGGCGCCAGAAGACCGCGTTTTGATATGCGGAATCTATTCTGTGGCCCTACTTACGCTGCGTTTCTCTTCCACATTCTAATGAGATCCTGCAATGAGCAATATTACCAACAAGGGGGAAATCCCCCTTGTTGTTTGACTACACTATTTTTGCATTTATTGCCCATTGCTGAGGAAATACCTTTGAACAGAGCATGGGCTCGATACCACGAACATCCAGACTGACTTTTTGATGTATTACAAACGGGTCTTGCGCCAGATAAGCGTGAACATCATCTTCATTGTCACAGTGAAAAAGAATATAGCCTCCGGTACCGCTTTTGAGTGGCCCGGCCAGGATCACACCGGCTTTATCAATACCATCAATCAGCCACTTTTTATGTGCATCCAGATGAGTGCCCAACTCTGATTCAGAGCATAAATAAGATAGCGTTACGGCATATAACATAATGTGCTCCGGTTAGTTAATAATATTGTTAATAAGTTGAGGGATAGTATTCAGCGCTCGCGTTATTTCCCGTTGTTTAATATCTTCACCTTTTGACACTCCCTCGGCCCGAATAAATTCCATTCTGGTGATACCTAAAAAAGCAAAGAAATTGCGCAAATACTGTTCCTGAAAATCCATTTCTGTCAGCGGTGTGTTGTGATAGAAACCGCCTCTTGCGGAAACAATTACCACCGTTTTTCCTGCCGCAAGCCCCACCGGACCGCTTGCCGTATAGTGAAATGTTTTACCAGGCTGTGCAATTCTGTCTAACCACGCTTTAAGCTGGCTGGCGACCGTAAAATTATACATTGGGGCACCGATAACAATAATATCGCTACTCAGAAATTCGCTGACTAAACGATCGGAAAGGGCATATTCATTTGCCCATTCCGGCACCGCTTCTCCGCCAGGTACTGCTCTGAATCCGGCAGCAATATCGCCCGTTAAATGATGTATTTCATCTTTTACCACATCGCGATAAATAATATTTTCACACGGTCCGGTTTCCGTTAGCGCCTTTACAACGGCATAAGATAACTGGCGGGAAACTGAATTTTCTGACGCGATACTGGAATCAATATGTAGGATTTTCATGATAAATACGCCTGTGTAATGTCACTGTTTAATGTTGTGTGCTGCTTTATCAATAAGCGCCGCAACGTCCTCAGGGTGCGATACCATTGACATATGACTTGACGGGATACGAGTGATAGTTGCGCCAGCTTTCCGGGCTAATAAGTTTTGTACGGTGGGTTTAAGCGCATTGTCATTTTCAGTTAATAAGTACCACGATGGCTTATTATGCCAGGCGGCCTGGTTAACTTTTTCATTGAAGGCTTTCGCCGCAATAGGTTGCTGTGCTGCGGCAAGTAAACGTGCCTGATGCCAGGGGAGATCATTTGCCATCACTTTATGGAACATTTCCGGGTTATCAAGCCAAATCAAACCATTTTTATCGGCCTGCATCCCATCCATGGGTTGATCAAGGCGGTTAAGGGTGTCGGTTACGGATTCACCGCTGTCGGGCACCAGTGCCGACAGATAGACAAGTCCTTTCACATTTTCCGCGTTACCGGCCTGAGTAATCACGGCGCCTCCCCAGGAGTGACCAACAAGCAGTACGTCTCCATGTTGTCGTTGCAGAACGCGCTCCGTTGCCGCCACATCGTCCTTAAGCGAGGTTAACGGATTTTGCACCGCCGTAACGGTATAACCTTTAGCCTGCAGAAGCGCAGTTACCGCAGACCAGCTCGAACCATCGGCAAATGCGCCATGGACCAGAACGATGTTTTTGATATTTTGCTCCCGCGCATCAGCGCTCATTGTGAAAACGAGGCAGAGCAGTAACGACGCGAGCAGCATGATTTTATTGCTGATAAAAGACATAACTGGGTATTCCTGATCCGCATGAATAACGTTTAAAGAGTGTAACGCTACGCCGAGAACGCTATTAAGTGTCATTAATGACAGGTATCATGCAAAATCAGACATTATGGTGAGCAGGCTTTGATTATGCGAATTGCGTTACTCGCGGTGCCGGGAAGTATGAAATCGGCTCTTTCCGGGTTGTCAGATATGTTCTGGCTGGCAAATCAGGTGGCAAGGCAAAATTCGGCGCTTAGTCATCATGATTCTGGTAATGAACCTGTTTTTAGCGCGCAGATCGTCACGGCTGACGGTCATCCGGTTATCGATGCGCAGGGCAGACCGATTGAAAGTGAAGGATCAGTTGAGGACGATAAATTTTCCCTGATTATTGCCAGCGGCATGCGTCTTGATGAAGAAAAATATCCGCTTTCAAGAGAAGCAATCACTGATGCGGCGCGGTGGGTGAAAACACAATATCAGCAGGGATGTGCGGTCGCCGGCGCCTGTGCTGGTGGCTTTGTTCTGGCGGAGGCAGGGCTGTTAAACGGACGGATGTGTGCCACGACATGGTGGTTATTTCACACGTTCCGGGAACGATATCCGCTAACAAAGCCCGTCTGGGGGAAAGCGCTGGTGGAAGATCGAAATGTCGTCACTACCGGTGGGCCACTTTCATGGGTTGATCTGGCGATACACATTGTCCGGCGGTACGCGGGGGATGAGATTGCAAAACTGACCGCTGATATGGCCGTTGCTGATAGCCAGCCACTCTCCCAACAACTTTATGCACCCGCTGGTTTTATTAATTCGCGCCATCCGTTACTCATCAAAGCCGAACATCTGGTGCGCTTTCAGGATCTGTCGATTACCGTCGAGCAACTTGCCGCATCGCTAAATATGACCACCAGAACCCTCAATCGAAAAATGACAGAACTCACGCAGGAAAGCCCAAAAAACTTTATAACGCGTGTGCGCATTGAGACGGCGGCTATGCTGCTGGAAAATCGCGGTAAAACGATTTCTCAGGTAGCAAGTGAGTGCGGATATCACGATGAAACGGCATTCCGGCGTGCATTCCATTCCGTGATGGGCATGTCACCGGGGATGTACAAAGAGTGGGTGAAAAACAGATCCCGTTCAGAAACAGGCTAAGAGAGAAAGGGGTTTAGCTCTTCTTTTTTTCCTGCCCCGGTCGGCAAATAAAGAGCAGGGCAACGGCGCTTAAGAATGGAAATACCGCCAGTTGCAGCCAGGGCCAGATAGCGTCGGCGGAAGGCGTCAACGCCCGGTCAAGCTGGCTGCCCAGCAGGAAATTGCCCGCCAGCACAGCAATACCACCGGCGGTTGCCAGTGCGCCGTAGTGTGCACCCAACATGGACGGGGCGGCGAATTGTGGAATCAAATCTTTCGCTGAGGGCACCAGTAACATCTGTCCCAGGGTCAGCAATGTCACAAAACAGGCGGCGGGCAACAGGCGAAGCCAGGAGTCCGGCGGCGTCGATGCAGCGAACAGAGCGACGCTCAGAAATGATGCGGACAACAGCAGAAAACCGCAGGGCAGTATCCGTGCCGCGCCAACGCGCCGGGCAAAGCGGGCGAGGGGGAGCTGAAGAAGAATAATGAGCCCCGATGCCAGCATGAATAACGGACCTAAATCCTTCTCGCTGCTGCCGGAGCGGGCAATTTCCACTGGCAATGCCAGATATAGCTGGTTGTAACTCAACAGCCAGGAACTGTAGGCAATGATAAAGGCCACAAATCGTGGCTGACGAAAAGTGGTCCACCACGGCGTAATATGCAGTGTTGCCTTGCGTGGCGGATTACGCGGCAGGCAAAAATGGAGCACGCCAAGTGCAACGATAAATACCATAGCCCCCGCCAGAGCTACCTGTCGAAATCCCAGACCGGCAAGAACGGCGCCCAGAACAGGGCCGAGTACCGCGCCAAGTTCGCCGCAGACAGCAAAAAGCGCAAACCATTCCGCGCGGTTGCGCTTCCCGCTCGCTTCACTGTCCGTTCCCGCCTTTGCCAGCAAGGCTTCTATGGACGGAGAGAAAAGGGCGCCGCCAACGCCTGTCAGGCAGGCGCCGAGAATAATGGGCGCGATGCTGTCGCCCAGCGCCAGCAACAGATATCCCACTACCCGAATAACGCAGCCGCAGAGGATGATGCTGCGGGCGCCGAATCGGTCGGACAGGGCGCCGCCCACGATAAACATCCCCTGCTGTGAAAAGGTCCTTAACCCCAGAATCAGGCCGATCATCCCACCGGAAAGCAGCATATCATCGCGAAGAAAGATCGCCAGAAAGGGGACAACGGCGTAAAAACCGATATTAAAAACAAACTGGCTACCCAGTAATACGGGCGGCCAGAGGTGCGTGGCGGGGCGAAGTAAATGCATCCAGATAGTCTTATTCAGATAAGGTAGTGAATATGTTTCTTGCCATGAAACGCCGATATTTCAATACGCGTTTTCACCCGAAAGACATCCCAGAGTAACTCTTCGGTCAGAATCTCCTGCGGCGTGCCTGTGGCAATCACCTGGCCTTGTTGCATCACAATTAATGCGTCACAGAACATAGAAGCATGATTGAGATCGTGAATGGCGACAATACTGGTGACCGGCAGTTCACTGATAAGCTTCATCAATTGCATCTGGTGATGGATATCCAGGTGGTTGGTTGGCTCATCCAGGAGGATCTCGCTCGGCACCTGCGCCAGTGCTCTGGCAATATGCACGCGCTGACGTTCGCCGCCTGATAAACTCAGCCATCCCTGATCGCTTATTTCGAGCATATCGACCCGCTCGAGTGCTGAATGCACCGTCTCATCATCGTGAGAAGTCCAGCCAGAGAAGGCGGAATGGTGCGGAATACGCCCCAGTTTCACCACGTCGCGAACCCGCATATTAGACTCGGTCATCCCGTGTTGTTCGACAAAGGCAATGCGACGGGCAAGTTGTTTTTTAGGCAACCGGGCGATGTTGTTGCCATCCACAGTAACGGTTCCTGCATGTGGTCGGCGTAAACCGGCAAGAATACGCAGCAATGAGGACTTTCCTGAACCGTTCGGGCCAAGCAGTCCCACCGTTTGTCCACGGGAGACCGACAGTGAGACATTATTGACGATAGTTTTCTTCGCTATCTTCCAGGTAATGTTTTCAGCAGTGATGCTCATTACTTGTTCCTTGAACGATAGATAATGACGGCAAAAAAAGGCACGCCAACCAGCGCAGTAACCACGCCGACCGGCAGACTCTGCGGTGCGATCAGCATTCTTGAGGCGATATCAGCCAGCACCATCAGAATCGCGCCGGCCAGAGCACAGGCAATGAGCAACGTACGGTGAAGCGGGCCAAAGAAAAAGCGCATCATATGTGGTACCACCAGACCGACAAAGCCGATCGATCCCGCCATACTGACGATGGTGGCGGTCATCAGCGCCGTGGCAGTAAAGAGAATCAGACGAACCACAGGCACATTGATGCCAAGCGATGCCGCGGCATCGTCGCCAAAGGTAAAGGCATCCAGCGCGCGGGAGTAAAAAAGGCAAACCGCAAGGCCAAGCAACAGGACCACCAGTGCCAGTTGAAACTCCGGCCAGCGAACGCCGCTAAAACTGCCAAGTAGCCAGAACATCACATCACGCGCCTGTTGCGCACTGGCGGAGGTACTGATGGTATAAGCGGTGATCGCGTTGAAGAGTTGGGATGCCGCCACGCCTGCCAGGATAGTTCGCTCATTACCGCCGCGCGCGCCGTTCGTCAGAAAGGCGACAAATGCAAAAGCGGCAAAAGCACCGGCAAACGCGCCAGCAGAAAGGGAAACCGCGCCGGTGCCAACGCCGAGAACCACGACAGAGACAGCGCCCGTTGACGCACCCGCCGAGACCCCCAGGACATAGGGTTCCGCCAGGGCATTTTTGAGCAAACTTTGCAAAACGGCGCCACAAATAGCCAGCCCCGCACCACAGCAGGCCGCGACTAACGCACGGCTAAGCCGGAAATCCCAGATCACACTTTCATGGATACGGCTGAGTGGCACCTCTGTGAGTCCGGCTTTGTTGGTCAGCGCAAAAAAGACGCTGCGAAGCGGAATGGAGAGTTCGCCGACGCTGACGCCTGTGGCAATGACCAGCAAAAGAAGCAGTAGCGCCAGCACCGTCGATGTAGTGAGTATCAGGCCCTGACGGGCCTGTTGTACTACGGAACTCATCAATTCAGTCCCATTTTTCTGAGCTGTTCAGCAACCTGTTCAGCGCCATAAATAGTACGAATTGTTGGGTTCATCGCCTGGCCATCCATCACGATAATGTGACCTTTTTTAACGGCATCAAGCTGGCTGACGGCCGGGTCGCTTTTCAGGAATTTAATTTTTTCTTCGGCGTTATCCAGTGCCCAGCGGTTGCGGTCAAGGCTGGAGACGACGATGACATCCGGGTTAGCGGCAATAATGCTTTCCCAGCCAACGGTTGGCCATTCGGTTTCGGAGGTAATGGCGTTGTGGCCGCCCAGTACATTCGCGATAAACCCTGACGCGCTGTTCTTGCCACCGACATAGGCGTCAGCAGACGGGGAGGAGCTGGAGAACCAGAAGACAAATGAGAGGTCTTTTTTGTTCTTGCTGAACTCGGCGCGCAGATCATTTTCGCGTTTTTTGAAATCCGCAATCAGCGCCTTACCGCGATCTTCTACGTTAAAAATGGTCGCGAAATCCGTAATTTCCTGATAAAGGAAGCTCATATCCCATAGTTTCTGACGGCTTCCGTACATATCGCCAACGCCTTTTTTGGTGGCGCACATTCCCGGTGACATATAGCTGTTGACGCCAACGGTGGTGAGATCTTCGCGTTTAGCAACCTTGCTTTCCGGGCCCAGTAAGAGTGGGATCTGGGCAGGGACGAAGTCCGGGTTTTGCGCGAGAATGGATTCGAGTGTTGGGATTTCAACGGTCAGGGTTTTGATTTTACTGTTTTTTTCTGCAAGTGATGGCAATACTTTCGTTGGCCAGAATGCGCTGGCAACCACTTTATCCTCAAGGCCAAGCAACAAAAGGATCTCAACAGTGTTTTGTCCCAGTGCCACGACACGTTCAGGCGCTTTGGTGAATGTCTCTTTGTATCCGCAGTTTTCGATGGTAACAGGGTAGGTGGTTGCAAACGCGGAGCTGACCGAAGCGAAAACCAATCCTAAGGCACTGATGATCTTTTTCATGTAACGCTATCCTTCGTTAGCGAGTTTCCTGGGCCGGAAACGAGTAAAATCGTAAATGAGAATTAATAACAAGGCGCGGTTTTATACAATGCCGAAGAAAAAGTGTCAACGCAGGAAGATAATTAATTGTTATTAATAGATTTTTATGCACCAGGAATTTGAATTAAAGCCCATAATCATTAAAACGCAGCGCTAAATCTATGAAGGCGGTAACACAGGTCTTTATTGTCGCTGCGAAGTGAATCTGAATCGGCTGAACGAGTGAAAAACAGGAAAATCAGGATGACAAGAGATTTACGGGTATTGCTTATGCAGAATGAGCAGAGGCTCCATCATACAGAAACGCGATCGCAGAGGACGTTGCTGGAGAAATTGTTGCATCGCGATTTTTTTGAAATTGGCCGTTCAGGTCAGCGATATGACAGAGAACATGTCATCAGTGCGTTAGTAAGGGAAACTGACGCTCAGAAAATCCAGTCCGATAATTTTGCGTTGTCACTGCTGGATGACAGGTGCGTGTTATTAACGTACCGGAGTTTTACGGTTGACGAGCAAGGCAGTATTGGTCGACAGACACTGCGAACATCTCTGTGGGTGAAGAGCGCAGACGATCCAACTGAGTGGCAGATGCGGTTTCATCAGGGAACGCCGACAGATGAGTGAAACAACAAACACAGTGGCAAAGACGGCTGCGAGTGATAAACGGTCAGCGCGAATTGCCAGCAAATGCACATTGTGAGGCCTTAGATGAACAGGACAAGGATGACCAAAGAAAGCTGGATTCTGTGGCATCTTATCTTAGTGCGCATAATGTATATTATGTTAAATGAGATTATTGTTGTGATTTAACTAAAGCGCACCCTGTTCTACTGCGACTTGCCACTACGTTAACCGCCTGCATTGCATGTACGAAACCTTAGCCTGTATGGCGAAGCTGACTCGATTTACACTCTCACCCCGGTCAACAATTATTTTATCCAGTCGACCAATTACACCTCAACACAGGGTCTGCCGTACCAGACTGTGACGGCTAAGTCGTTTATTTACTGGATCCTCTTCTCTTTTTGTCATCCGGAACAAATTTACGTTATGTTGACGGAATGCTTCCTTCATCCGTCCTCATAATGTTTGATACGCACGATGAAATTTAACGCCTTCATGCGCCTCGGTCCCGCATTCTTCCTTTTACAAACCGCAACGACCCTCAGCCTGTTGGCTGGGCATGTATTCCGTCTGGCTCTGGCATGGTGGTGCTTAAAGGAAACCCATTCAGCGGTCGCCTTCTCATCACTGATCGCGTTTTCCGTTGCCGCCGAGATTTACCTGAAGCCTTTTCTCGCCTCATTCGGCGATCGGTTTCACCGCGTAAAGTTTATTAACGGCTGTCAGCTCGCGGTTTTCGTCATCATGATGCTCTTTTCTCTTGCCTGTTCGGCGGGACAATTCCACCTCGTGTTACTGACCGCAGGCCTCATCGCGATGAGCGCAGTGGCATCAGTCAGAGAGCCCACCATCATGGGTCTGATCCCCGATCTGGTCGATGACGGTCATATTTCACGCGCCGTATCCAGCCGCTCGGCCATTAATTCCGTGATTATGCTCATCGGGCCGGTGCTGGCCGCCTCGCTAATCGCTTTGTTTTCTGTTGGCCTGGCGCTTTATGCCGCTGTGTTACTGCAAGGATTATCGTGCCTGGCCTGCGTTCTGCTTGCGAAACGGCCTGTATGCGTGCATTCGCCAGGCGCAGGTGAAAGCTGGTTCAGCAAAACGAAAGGCGGATTTGTCGCCATCTACCGTGTCAAATCAGAGTTTCACATCGCCTTAATTTCCGCGCTCATCAATTTTACGATGTTCCCCTTCTTTTCTGTGACCATTCCGTTTTGGATGAGCACGGAGTTGCGCCTGCCCGCCTCGTACCTTGGCGCATTTGAATTTTCCTTCGCCATCGGATTACTGGCCGGCAGTCTCTACCTTAATGCGGCAATAACCCGAAACGTTGGACGTTTCTGGAATGTCGTTATCGGGTTTATTTTGTTGGGTGGGAGCGTCCCGGCTATTGTGCTGGTCCCGGATATCAACATCTCGATTGCGCTGGCCTTCTTCTGTGGCCTGGCTTTCAACTTAATCAATGTGAATCTCAGCACCCTGAGAGCAACCGCCACCCCCGGACATTATCGGACACGGATGGCGGCCATGTCGGCGTTTCTCTCGAGTCTGGTCAACCCCTTCGGCGTCATGATAGCAGGCGGGTTTATTCACTGGCTGGGTGTGAGTGTGTTCACGCTCTTTTCAGGGCTTGCCGTGTTAATGATAGCCCCTCTGCTTCTCTGCTCATGGCATCTTAAGAGGGCGCTGTCCCTTGAAGAGGGTGAGATGAAAGGCTATTACGAAAAAACCTACCCGAAGGCCTTCACCAAAGAGGGATAAGAACCACAGTCCTCAGTCCGTTTACGCCTCAGGCGCAACCGGACTGAGTCTGGTTGCTGAGCGTCTAACCGCGCCCGACAAACGGCATTTTGGTCGCCATCACGGTGATAAACTGCACATTGGTATCAAGCGGAACGCTGGCCATGTAGACCACGCTGTTAGCGACCTGCGACACATCCATCATCGCTTCCACCGCCAGTTCGCCATTGGCCTGCTTCACGCCTTTAGACATCCGCTGCGATAGTTCCGTATACGCATTACCTATATCAATCTGCCCACAGGCGATATCGTACTTTCTGCCATCGAGCGAAATGCTCTTCGTCAGCCCGGTCACGCCATGCTTGGTTGCCGTATAGGCTGCCGAATCAGGACGTGGCGCGTGCGCCGAAACAGATCCATTGTTAATGATACGGCCCCCCTGCGGGGTTTGTTCCTTCATCAGGCGGAATGCACCCTGAGCACAAAGGAACATTCCGGTCAGATTGACATTCACCACGGCGGACCACTTCTCGTAGCTCAGCTCTTCAAAGGGGATACCGGGAAAATTGGTGCCGGCATTATTAAACAGCACGTCAAGGCGCCCCAGTTTATCCTTGATCCGCGCAAACAGCGCATTAACCGATTCGGGGTCGGTAACATCAGTTGGGACGACCATCGTCTGGCCGACATCGCTGCTGTCTTCCATCGCAGCAACTGTCTCCAGTAGCGGATCCAGACGGCGACCCGCGAGAACGACAAAATAACCGGCACGGAACAGCGCCAGCGCCGTTGCCCTGCCAATCCCGGTGCCCGCGCCGGTGACCAGCGCAACCTTTCTTGAGGTGATCATCACTGCTTCCTTTATTTAATAGTTTGATAAACAGAATAATAGCAGTCCTGCTCAACGGGTTAGACTGTTCTCGGGACGCTGCCCGGAAAGCGCCTGAGCCAGACTTGCCAGCACCATTTCCCCCATCGCAGTACGCGTCTCCACCGTGGCACTGGCGCGATGCGCCTGCAACACAACGCTGTCCAGACCAAAAAGCACCTCAGGAACATTCGGTTCATCAACGAAAACATCCAGCCCCGCCCCGCTGATGCGTCCTTCGGTTAAGGCCGCGACCAGATCGGGCTCATTGACCAGTTTTCCGCGAGCGATGTTCACGAGGAAACCATCCGGTCCCAGCGCATCAAGGACGGCGGCATTAATAATGCCTTCCGCTTTGTCCGCAGAAGCGGAAAGGATTAGCGCGTCGCTCTGGCGGGCCAGTTCCTGAAGATCAGCAATAAACGGGTAATCAAGGTCTTGCATGGCATGCAGGTCGGTATAGCTGATCGGGCATCCGAATGCTGATGCGCGGGCGGCAATGGCGCGCCCTACCCGTCCCATTCCGACAATACCGACCCGCATACCGCTGAAACGACGGGAAAGTGGTATGGAACCCGGATGCGGATTTTTCGCCCACAGCCCGTTACGCACCACGCGATCGCCGGAACAGATACCGCGGCAGGTTGCGATCAGCAGGCCAATGGCAAGGTCAGCCACATCTTCTGTCAGCGCGCCAAGCGTGGCGGTAACATGAATACCGCGTTTGCGGGCGTAGTCCAGATCGACCGCATCCACACCAACGCCATTAATAGCGACCACTTCAAGCGCGGGCAGTTTTTCCATAAGTGCATTGCTAATGCCCGTGTGGCCGCCAGAAACAACACCGCGAATACTATTACCGTATTCTTTAATAAAGGCTTCTTTATCTGCGATCTCGAAATAGCGATGCACGGTATAAAGGGAATTTAATTTCTCGCTAATGGCGGGAATCAGAATTGGATTTAATTGTAAAATGCTGGGTTTCATAACATCAGTTCCTGGTTTCGCCAATCAATGGCTGGTGTGTTTGTCGTTATTACCTGTACACGTCGCCATTTATGGCAGATGTCGTTCAAGTATTTCGATGGCAATATTTTGTGGTCCGCGAATAAAGCATCCGCGCACGCCGGGGCGAAGTGTTTTCGGCTGCTGGGTGAACACCACGCCGCGTTGTTTTAGTTCGGCGGCGACATCATCAAGGTTGTCGACGGTAAGGCCAAAATGGTCCAGCCCCTGATATGGCGGCAGTGGTGCCGGCGCAACGCCATCACCTTCACCCACCGGCGCGATAAAGATATCAATTCCGGCAAGGCGGATATCGACTTTGCCAGGTTTTCGGATGATTTCAGCATCCAGGCAACGTTCAAACCATAACGCGGTCAATTCCGGGTCGGGGCTGCGCAGTTGTAAATGGTCCCATTTAAACGTAATCACTTTCTTTCTCCCTATGAACATTTCCAGCCTGGTTCCCTGATGCTGAGAATCAATTACGACACAGGCTGGATAAATCAGTGAGTAATCATTGTGCTATTAATGAATTGATATCGTGGTACGCGCCTTAATCCATTTCGATACGGGACAATGGCCCCAGCAGGAATGAATAGGCAAAGGCGCCAATCAAACACATAATCCCCATCATATTGAGCGCCCAAAAGAATTGGCCGGTAACATGGAGAATATAACCAATCATTATCGGCGTAGTGACACCGGCAATATTGGCAGCAAGACTGGTGATACTACTGGTTAATCCTATATATTGACGCGGTGCAATTTCAGATACCGCAGCCCAGGAGGATGAGCCAACACCCTGGGCAAAGAAAGAGATGGTTAAAATAACAATGATTATTTCATTCGATGTTACGAAGTTAACTAACAGAATGGAGGAACCTAACAACGTACCAATAATCAACGGCGCTTTGCGGGCCACCGACATAGAATAACCGCGGCGAATAAAGAAATCGGAGAAAAAGCCAGCCAGTAATATCCCGGCAGTTGCTCCCAGAAATGGTAACGCCTGGAAAATACCCACTTTGATCATCGTCATTTGACGCTCTTCAACCAGATAGGTCATAAACCAGGTCGTGAAGAACACCAGGATGGCATTATTACAGAATTTACCCAGACAAATCGCCAGAATCTGACGGTGTTTTAACAGACGCAGCGCATTTTTCCAGTCAAAACGATCACGCTCTTTTTTGCCGACAAGACCGCCACCTTCACGAATATGTTTCAGTTCGGCTTCGTTGGCTGAACGGTGATTTAACGGATCGCGATACCAGATATACCACAGAATACCGAAGATGAGACCCGCCCCACCGGTTAAATAGAAGGCGGATCGCCAGCCAAAACCGTTTGCGATCCACAGCAGCAATCCGGTAAATAAAGGCGTACCAATATACTGCCCCATGACATAGACACTGGTGGCAAAACCACGCTCGCCAGTGGGAAACCACATAGTCACCGCACGGGCATTAGACGGAAAAGCGGGCGCTTCAAGGGCGCCAATTGCCAGACGTGAGCCGAACAACATATTAAAACCACCGGCTAACCCTTGCGTCATCGTAGCCAGTGACCAGGTGATCAGTGAAAATGCGTAAGCAATACGCGACCCCAGTACGTCGGCAATAATACCGCCAGGAACAAGCGCGAAGGCGTAAGTCAGGCCAAATGCGGCGAAAATCTGCCCCATCTGAACTTTATCTAACGTCAGATCTTTACTGATAAATGGCGCTAAAATGCCGAGACTTGACCGATCAACAAAGTTGATTATTGTGGCAAATAATATCAGGGCAAGCATATAATAACGAATGCGTGTTGGCTTTACGGATGTTGCCACGTCGGCAACTCTTGCTGCCTCGGTAAGCTCTTGTTGATGTACATGGTTCATATTTTTTCCTTCACAGATTTGTAGGTGTTCTTTATATTTCTCTACCTGTATTTTCAGGAAGATAATAGTTATGAGGTAAATGTTCTGGTCGGCAAAAATGTCCATCATTTGCTACAGAGAATATGGTTATTGCAAACTCACGCAAGAGTTTGCCGTCGTTACAAAAATTAATAACGCACCACGTAACCATCAATCCCCTTGTGTTTATCACATTCTGCAATAACAGCCATTTTTCACCGTAATTCAATTTTTCGTTTTTATCATTGAGTACTTATTTGACGGTAGAATAAGGGCTGGTCAGGATCAATCTTGATTAAATTAATCAATATAAATATCCGCCATCATCGTCTGGTTGTGTGATGAATGAGCGATAGATTGCATTTGTTTGTTGACAACTCTCTGTTTACGGTATCTCAAAATGCCACGACAGGTGTAAACGAAGCGGTGCGCCTCTTATTTTCGTCTTAAAAGCGACGTTTTTAGCAATATCTGACCATTTTGCGATCTGTTTATCAGTTGATTATGTCAATCAACATTGATTGAACACCGAGTGAAATATAAAGTTTATTGATTCGGTTCAATAATGAGGTCTGGCTGAAATGCGTCATGCCGCCCTCGCCCGTTAACTCTGGTGGCGGGCATGCAAAATCCTGGTCCCGCCACATGGCTGCACCAAAATTGCTTATCACCCTATTTTCAGGCTCAACGATGGAACCCAAGAACAAAGCGACATGGCTTACGCTGGAGGATGTTCAGGACTATCTTGGCGTACGCGCACAAACGATCTATGCGTACGTTAGCCGTGGATTGATTGCCTCACATCCGGATCCGCAGAATATCCGTCGCAGCCTGTACAGCGCCGAGAATATTCAAAAGCTGAAACAGAAAAAACAGCAGGGCCGGAAGCGGGAAACCCTCGCTGCGAATACCCTTTTTGGCACAGAGCCCAGTATTCCAACCGCCATCTCAACGTTTGCCCGTGGTCGTCTGTACTACCGGGGAAAAGATGCGGTCAACTTTGCCAAAGAGGCAACGCTGGAAGAGACTGCCCGCCTGCTATGGGATGCGGAAACTCTGGAGGCATTTTCTATTCAGGAGCGCGATTACCCGCCTTGCCCGCCGGATCGCACGCATGCTTTTGTGGCGCTGGCGGCGGCCACTGCTACGGGCCATTCCACGCATGGACGCACACCACGCGTCTTGCATGCGGAGGCGGCAAGACTGGTGGGGCATCTGGCCTCGACATTCGGTGCGGAAAATAACCCGTCTTTGCTGATTCATCAACGTCTGGCAAAGGGCTGGGGGAAAGAAAAGGATGTGGCGGATATTTTACGTAAAGCGATGGTGCTGCTTGCCGATCATGAGCTGACCAGTTCCGCGTTTGCCACACGTATTGCCGCCTCTAACGGCGCATCGTTACCCGCCTGTCTTCTGACCGGGCTGGCGACCTTCACCGGTCCGCTACACGGCGATGCCACCCCTCGCGTGAAAGCGTTGTTAGATGAGGTCGAGCGTTCCAGCGCCGAGCAGGTGGTTAACCGTTACCTCTCCTCGGCGCTGCCGATCCCAGGCTTTGGCCACCACCTTTATCCCGATGGCGATCCGCGCGCCACTGCGCTGCTGGAAGAGTTTGAGCCGCCGGATGAAATCGCCAGGTTCATCGAAAAAGTAACCACGCTGACCGGCCTTTATCCCAACATTGATGCGGTACTGGCTGCGCTGGTGACCCGTTACCGGCTACAGGGCGATGCGGCCTTTGCTCTTTTCTCTGTTGCCCGCAGCGTCGGGCTGCTGGCGCATGCGATGGAACAAATCAACACCTGTAAGGTTATTCGCCCGCGCGGTCGCTACATCGGGCCAGATCTGAATGAGCCGGTGAATGGACGCAGCTGAACAGGCATAAAAAAACCGACAGCATTTCTGCTGTCGGTCTTTACAGGCCAGGGGCTAAATCAGGCGTTCAGCAGTTGCGCACCGCACGCTTTCACGCTTTCCAGCAGCACTTTAACGTCCTGCAGGTTTACGGTCGGGTTCAGCAACGTCAGTTTCAGGCAGGTAACGCCGTCTGCTTCGGTTACACCCACGTTCGCCGCGCCAGAAGCCAGCAGCGCATCGCCGATACGCTGGTTCAACAGGGCAACAAATGCCGTATCACCCTGCACCGGACGGAAGCGGAACAGTACGCTCGCCAGCTGCGGCTTCATGACCAGTTCCAGTTGCGGCTGCTCAAGAACCCAGGCAGCCACATCCTGCGCCAGCGTCACACCGTTATCGATGATTTCGGCATATTTCTTCTGACCCAGTGCTTCAAGACCCATCCATAATTTCAGGGCATCGAAACGGCGGGTAGTCTGTAAAGACTTCGATACCAGGTTCGGAACGCCGTGCTCTTCGTCAAAGTCGGAGTTCAGGTAGGCCGCCTGGTAACGCATCAGCTGATAGTGACGCGCGTCTTTCAGCAAGAATGCGCCACAGCTAATGGTCTGGAAGAACTGTTTGTGGAAGTCCAGGGTTACGGAATCCACTAACTCAAGGCCGTTCAGGTAGTGACGATACTTCTCAGACAGCAGCAACGCGCCGCCCCAGGCTGCATCGACGTGAACCCAGATCCCCTCTTTCGCTGCCAGTGCCGCGATATCTGCCAGCGGGTCGATTGCCCCCGCATCGGTGGTGCCGGCGGTTGCGACAATCGCCATCACCTGCTCACCGTTGGCTTTCGCCTGCGCCAGTTTCGCGGACAGATCGCTTACGTCCATACGCGAGAATTCGTCAGTTTTCACCAGTGTGACAGAACGGTAACCCAGCCCCATCAGCGCCATGTTCTTCTGCACGGAGAAATGCGCATTTTCAGAACAGAACACTTTGAGTTTGCTGAGATCGCCCGTTAAGCCGTTCTGCTGAACAGAGTGGCCCTGACGAGCAAAGAACGCATCACGCGCCAGCATCAGGCCCATCAGGTTACTCTGCGTACCGCCGCTGGTGAACACACCCGCGTCGCCCGCCCCGAAACCGACCTGCTCACGCAGCCATTCAACCAGCTTCACTTCCATGATGGTGGCAGACGGGCTTTGATCCCAGGAGTCCATACTCTGGTTAGTGGCGTTGATCAGCACTTCCGCCGCCTGGCTGATCACCAGGCTCGGGCAGTGCAGATGCGCCACACACTGCGGGTGGTGCACGGACAGACTGTCTTTGAGGAAGTACTCAACGGCGCGCTCAATAGCGGCCTGGTTACCCAGGCCCTGAGAGTTAAACTCTAAATTGATGCGCTCGCGGAGCTGCTCGACGGTCTTGCCCTGATACATCTCAGGTTGCTGTAACCATTGCACAACGGCTTTCGTGCTTTGCTCAATGGCGTCCTGATAGGCAGCAATGCTCTGCTCAGAACCTGACAGAATCGGATTAATATCAGACATGCGATCGACAACTCCGATTAAACAGGCTTAACGCCAGCGTTCAGCAACGCGGTTTCAAATTTATCCAGGAAGATTTCCAGCTCTGCATTGCTGATCAGCAGCGAAGGCAGCAGACGCAGTACGCAACCGTTACGACCACCGCGCTCCAGAATCAGCCCCGCTTTGAAGCACTCTTTCTGCAGCAGTGCAGACAGTTCGCCATCAGCCGGGTAGCAACCCATATGATCCTGCGCTTCGTGCGGTTTAACGATCTCAATACCGATCATCAGACCCAGACCGCGAATGTGACCGATGACCGGGTAACGTTGCTGCAGCTCGGCCAGTTTGCCTTTCAGCCACTCGCCCTGCACAGCGACTTTATCGGCAATACGATCGTCTTTCAGGATTTTCAGCGTGGTCAGGCCTGTTGCCATTGCCAGCTGGTTGCCACGGAAAGTACCGGTGTGGTGGCCCGGCGCCCAGGCGTCGAACTGTTTTTTGATACCCAGTACAGCCAGCGGCAAACCGCCACCGACAGCTTTGGACATGACAATGATGTCAGGCTCGATGCCTGCGTGTTCAAAGGCGAACAATTTACCGGTACGGGCAAAACCAGCCTGTACTTCGTCGATAATCAGCATAATGCCGTGTTCTTGCGTCACTTTACGGATACGCTGCAGCCACTCAGCCGGGGCCGGGTTAACACCGCCCTCGCCTTGTACGGCTTCCAGGATCACAGCAGCAGGCTTACGTACACCGCTCTCAACGTCATTGATCAGGTTATCGAAGTAGTAAGTCAGCGCTTTGACGCCGGCTTCACCACCGATACCCAGCGGGCAACGGTACTGGTTCGGATACGGCATAAACTGCACTTCTGGCATCATACCGTTAACGGCTTCTTTCGGTGACAGGTTACCCGTCACGGAGAGCGCGCCATGGGTCATGCCATGGTAACCACCGGAGAAGCTGATCACGCCAGAACGGCCTGTGACCTTTTTCGCCAGTTTCAGTGCGGCTTCAACGGCGTCTGCGCCAGAAGGACCGGTAAATTGCAGGCAGTATTCTTTACCCTGACCCGGTAACAGCGACAGAAGATAAGATGAAAACTCATCTTTCAACGGCGTGGTCAGGTCGAGCGTATGTAACGGTAAGCCACTGGTAATGACACTTTGGATGCTCTGAAGCACTTCAGGATGGTTATGACCAAGCGCCATCGTCCCGGCACCTGCGAGGCAGTCAAGATATTGATTGCCCTCCACATCAGTGATCCAGACGCCCTGCGCTTTGGCAATTGCTAAAGGCAATTTGCGCGGATAGCTGCGGACATTGGATTCAAACTCAGCTTGTCTTGCTAAAAAGGTTTCATTGCTTTGCGGTAATGAATTAGCACTCAAAGTATCAATACGGACTTTATCCGTCATCATATCACTCCTACAACCGCGGGTATGATTAACGCCGGGTTGAATTAATGTTTAAGGGGGGTGTAAAAAAACGCGGCTAATATATGTTTTTTTAGCAACGGACTCAATATTTTATTTTCCACACCGTTTTGAAACATTTTTATTTGAAATCAATGAGAAACAACTCAACTGGCTTTATTGTAAGCATCATAATTTGTAACTAATTCTGTTACTTAGTGAGTAATGCCTGATTTATGTACAACGCCACGATAACAGAAGCGACTTAACCTATATTATGGTTATTTATTCTGGCTTTTCTGGCTTTTAAAGTTAAAGATGATGGAAGCATTTGAGTGCCTTATTATTTTTTTTACTTCTTTGCCATAAAGCGTAAGGAAATTATCGATCCGGCGGGTTAAATCACTTACTATGCCCGCGATAAAATCCCCGTACATCGCGATACTGAGTAAAGGCAGCGATTACGTTTACCAAAATTAATGAGCAAACGTGACATTTTCACGACAGCTTAACCCTGCGCGACAAAGAAGAAACGCGTATTGTAAAAGGAAATTAATAATTTAAGTCATAAATAAGTAACACCCCGGTAACGCGTTACAGGCAAACATGTTATCGACAACGGGAGCAACATCCTGGGTTGTAATCAGAAATGTTCGCGGGCGGACATTTCGTAAGGCGTAAGCCGCTGACGTAACGGGAATATCCCCTTCACGCAGCCCGCTTCCCTTATGCCGAGAATGAAAATTTTCATGCCATTCCTTATATGGCGCCCTGATATGAGATTGTTATGACTCGCATTTATCCACAAATCGTTGTTGCAAAATTTGGTGGCACCAGTGTTGCTGATTTTGACGCGATGAACCGTAGTGCCTCCATCGTCCTTGCCGATCAAAATGTTCGTCTGGTTGTATTGTCCGCCTCTGCTGGCGTCACCAATCTGTTAGTGGAATTGTCCGCTGGCCTGGAGAGTGGTGAACGCACGGACAAAATTGAAACGCTACGCGCCATCCAGTACAACATTATTTCCCGTCTGAGCCAGCCAACGGCTATTAGTCAGGAAATCGACCATCTGCTCGACAACATCAGCCGTCTTGCCGAAGAAGCGGCCAGTGTCAGTTCAACTGCGTTGAACGATGCGTTAGTCAGCCACGGTGAGCTGATGTCCAGTCTGCTGTTTGTTGAGGTGTTGCGTGAACGCGGCGTTGAAACACAGTGGTTTGACGCACGAAAAGTGATTCGTACAAATGACTGTTTCGGCTGCGCAGAACCTGTGCCAGAGGCAACCGCAGAACTGGCGGAAAAACAGCTGCGTCCTCGTCTGGAACAGGCGATAGTGATCACGCAGGGGTTTATTGGCAGTGATGCGAAGGGGCACACCACAACGCTGGGTCGTGGCGGTAGCGATTACAGTGCCTCACTGTTTGGCGAGGCATTACATGCCGCACGCGTGGATATCTGGACCGATGTTGCCGGGATTTACACTACCGATCCGCGTATTGTTCCCCAGGCACAGCGCATGGATAACGTCTCATTTTCCGAGGCCAGCGAAATGGCGGCCTATGGAGCCAAAGTGTTGCATCCGGCCACCATGCTGCCGGCGATGCGCAAAAATATTCCGGTCTTTGTGGGCTCCAGCAAAAATCCGTCTGCGGGCGGTACGCTGGTGTGCTGCCATGCGGATAATCCCCCCCGCTACCGTGCGCTGGCCGTGCGTCGTAAACAGACGCTGCTGAAATTGCATAGTCTCAATTCCCAGCCTGCGTGTGTATTCCTGGCTGAGATGTTTGCGCTGCTCTCTCGTCATAATACGGCGATTGATTTGGTGACCACCTCAGAAACCAGCATCGCGCTGATCCTCAACGCATCGGGCGCCACCTCAGGTGATGCAGACTCACTGACCACCTCGTTGTTGACTGAACTCTCCTCCCGTTGTCGCGTCGAGCTGGAAACCGGCCTGGACCTGGTAACCCTTATTGGTAACGACCTGACTCAGGCATCAGGTGTCTGCAAAGATGTGTTCGCTGAGCTGGAAAAACATCACGTGCGGATGATTTGCCACGGCGCCTCCGACCATAAGCTCTGTTTCCTGCTACCCGCAGCCTCCTCAGACAGTGCAGTTAAAGCACTTCATCGCAGTTTATTTGAATAAGACTGCGCAACCCGAAGCGAGCGGATGCCCTGCTCGCTTCGGGGCAGCGACCTACGGTATTTAAGCCTGGCTGGTTTCTGGCGTTACCCCTTCAACGTGCTGCGGCTTAATTTTTGCCACCAGCGCCGAAACATTCACGTTGTCCGTTTTCTCGGGATCCAGATAGGTTTGAGCATAATCAAGCCAGACGCCCGATTGCAGGAAGAGGATAAACAGCTCCCGGTCCAGGTGATGTTCATTGACCATGCTGACCATGATACCCAGCGCTTCAGAAAGCAATTTCCCCGGTTTATACGGTCGGTCAATGGCCGTTAATGCTTCGAAAACATCGGCAATCGCCAGCATTTTGACCTGCATACTCATCTGCGAATCATTAAGCTGATATGGATAGCCTTTGCCGTCTACCCGTTCATGATGTCCACCAGCAATCGTCGGCACATTGGCCATTGTGCGTGGGAATGGCAGATTATCCAGCATGATAATGGTCTGCATAATGTGTTCGTTGATTTTGTAGCGCTCTTCCTCATTCAACGTGCCGCGCCGGATACGCAAATTATAAATTTCGCCATAGTTATACTGGTGCAGCGGTTTTTTCAGTTTGAAGTGATATCTGTCAGCCTCTTTACTGACATCGGTGCGGTAGACGATGTGCTCTTCTTTATCTGCGAGCATCGGCTCCTGTGCGGGTAACGTCGCGGCGGGCTGACGTTGTTTACGCATCAACTCCTCTTGTGATATGCCCACAGTATCGTCGAGTGTGCGCGTCCAGCGGTAGTTGGCAATCTTACTAATACGTGCCAGTGCATCATCAGAGAGAAACTCGCTGCCAATATTACAGCGGGCAATAAAGTAGAAATCGTCATCAAGCTGGCGCAGCGTCGCTTGCAGCGCCTGCGCATCAGTGCCCTCCCCGTGATGGCGCAAAAACTCAATTTCTTTTTCCCGTTTAAGCAACTCAAAGCGCATGCGGATTTCATGGATCCGGTTGTAGATCTGCTCAAGCTTGGTGGCTTTATCCACGACAACTTCCGGGGTGGTGATCTTCCCGCAATCATGCAGCCAGCAGGCAGTATGTAATTCGTCCCACTCATTTGCGGAAAGCGTAAAGCTGGCGAAAGGCCCGTCTTGTGCTTCTACGGCGGCTTTTGCCAGCATTTTTGTGATAACCGGGACGCGCTGGCAATGACCACCGGTATAGGGACTTTTCTCATCAATCGCCCCGGCGATCAGTTTAATGAAGGCATTGAGCAGTTTCTTCTGTTCTGCCAAAAGATGTTGCGCTTCGATCGCCACCGAAAGCATGCCGACCAGCGAATTAATCAACTGAATTTTTGCATTTTCCTGTTTATCGCTCAGCACATCGGTATTAAAAAGCAGCAGGAAACCCATGGGGTGATTATCGTGGGTTTGCATAGGTACGGCGACGTAACGCACCGGGAGATGCGGTAAAAGAAACGCCAGCAGTGACGGGGGGATATTTTCACGGGTCAACATGCCGCTTACCGTCTGCCCCTGTAAGAGTTGCCAGAACCTGGCGTAGTGTTCATGGTCAACGGCGAGCGGCTCAATGTCCGAGAAATCGATGTTTTCCTCACGCCAACGAAATGCGGCAGGCGTGAAAACATTCGCATCCTGACTGGAAAGAAAAACCATTCCGCCGGTCATGTCAGCGATTTCCGTCGTTTCGGTCAGTAGTCCCTGCATCTGCTGGGTAAAATTATTCTTAACGGTCAGCATACTGCCCATCGAAATAAATTTGATCAGCGTCTGTTTCATTTTTGCCATCGCAGTATGCAAGTCATCTATCTCTTCGATGATCGAGCGACCACCAGGACGCTCTTCGGCCTCAAAATTTAACTGGCTTATCTCCTCCGCATCTTCACGCAGTCTGAGCAACGGATGAGAGATTTTGCGCGAGAAATACCAGATAACCGGCAGGCTGAGGAGGAGTAACAGGAAAGCGATCAACGTAGAACGATCGCTGATTGCACTGGCATCGGCCGTCAAAAAAGCCGCCGGGGTGGCAATCACCAGTCGGTAGTCATTTCCCGAACTATGAATGTTAACCACTGAGCCATACCAGTCTTCGTTTCCAACATTGAAGATACGACTGCGCCTGGCATCTTCATGTGTCAGTAATGATTGTAATACCGGCAAGTTATCCATTTTCAAACCGCCGTTATTACCAACCTCACCTGTTGGCAGGCTGGCAATAATCTCACCGGACTCTGACAAGATGGCGGCCTGGCTGCCAGGCGGTAGCCCTTGTTGTTGCAAAAAGGCGGAAAGTAAAGCGAGAGAAACATCGAGTCCAATGACCGCATGCTGATTATCAGCCCGCTGACTGTAGGTAAAACCGGTTTCGCCTGTGGCTTTAAAGATATAGTTGGGTGAGGTAATCAGTCCTTTTTCGTCATGGGCGAGCGTATACCATTTCCGGGTGCGGGGATCGTAATTATCATAGGGCACAGTGGCCGATGAAATAATGTTTTGCGCACTGTCTAAATAAAACGCTTTTTTCTCGGGAGGATTTACCTCAAATCGGTAATTTTGTACCAGCCATTGGGCATTAGCCGGGCTTTTAAATAACGCCCGATTTTGGTTCGTTAACCGACGAAGAATAAAAAAGTCTCCGTTGTCCCAGGCACTGTAGACGGAGCTGGCGTAATCATTCTGTTGCAGGATCGTGATGAAGCTACTCAACTGCGCCACGCGCTGTGGTTCTGTCATAGCATCAGCGACAGGCATCTTCGCCAGCATATTGACCGAACTCGCCATTGTGCGTGTCAGCGAATTCAGTTCCGCCGCCATCGCCTTACCCGTTTGTTGGTAGCGTTGATGTGTGCTGACTTCCGCAAGCTTTGTCAGCCGACTATGGTTGAAAAGAATGATAATGCTGCCAATTGAAACAATGAGTAGTGTAAAAAGAACGGTTATCTGAATGTGCAACGGATATCGGTTTTTTAGTTTTCTTATTCGCGTTTTCATTGGCGCTTTTCCTTGGGCTTTTCCAGGAAAGATACGAATACATTTCTAAGCATAACCGAAGCCGTTAAAAGCGACAGGCGCTCCAAAAAAAGACTATTTTTCTGCGTATTAAGTCAGAATTTGCCCGATCCTGTCATGCATTAAGCCCTGCATGTTGTCGATACCACTGGCACTACAATATCGGTTGGCTGCTCAGTGCTTGCGCGCAACAGGCTTTAACGCATTGACTTACCCCGTAATAAGCCGAAAATGTGCCTCCAGGCGACAACCTGAAATACTGGAGTATCCCATTAACCGCTCACGTCGTTTTATTCCATTAACGAGAATCAAAAAAACCAGTGTGTTTATGGCCGCGGCGTTTTTACTCGCCAGTTGTACCTCAAAACCACCCGTTTCGCTCGTTACCCCACTTCCGCCGGTCGCTAAACATCCCCTCGCGGATAAACCTCTGCAAAACAATGAGCCGGTGCGCGGGATCTGGCTGGCAACGGTTTCCCGCCTTGACTGGCCGCCGCTTGCCTCGGTGAATGGCGTCGGCAGTGCGCAAAGCCGTATTAATCAGCAGCAGCAAGCGATGCGGGTGAAGCTGGATAAGCTCAAAAGTCTTGGTATCAACACCGTCTTTTTTCAGGTAAAACCGGACGGCACGGCGCTGTGGCCGTCAAAAATCCTGCCCTGGTCCGATACTCTCACAGGGAAAATTGGTCAGGATCCGGGCTACGATCCGCTGCAGTTTATGCTTGATGAAGCGCACAAACGCGGTATGCGCGTTCATGCCTGGTTTAACCCTTACCGCGTATCCACCAATATCAAACCGTCTACCGTGGCGGAGTTAAACTCCACTCTGCCTCTGAATCCGTCCAGCGTCTTTGTCCTGCACCGCGACTGGGTGCGTACAGCGGGTGATCGGTATGTCCTTGATCCGGGCATTCCCGATGCGCGCGACTGGATAACCAGTATTGTGGCGGAGGTGGTTAGCCGTTATCCGGTCGATGGCGTGCAGTTCGATGACTATTTTTATACCGAGACGCCGGGCTCTGCGCTTAATGATGGCGAGACGTTCAGAAAATATGGTCAGGGGTTTGCTTCGAAGGCTGACTGGCGACGTCATAATACGCAGCAGCTGATTGAGCAGGTTTCCCGCACCATTAAACAGATTAACCCGAATGTTGAGTTTGGTGTCAGCCCTGCCGGGGTATGGCGTAACCGCTCTTTCGACCCGGCAGGTTCCGACACGCGTGGTGCCGCCGCTTATGATGAGTCTTTCGCTGATACCCGCCGTTGGGTACAGCAAGGCTTGCTGGATTATATCGCTCCGCAGTTGTACTGGCCGTTTGCCCGTGACGCGGCGCGTTATGACGTGCTGGCAAAATGGTGGGCAGACGTTGTAAAACCGACCAAAACCCGCCTTTATATTGGCGTTGCGCTGTATAAAGTGGGTGAGCCCTCAAAGAATGAGCCGGACTGGACGGTAAATGGCGGCGTACCGGAACTGAAAAAACAGCTTGATTTGAATGAATCGACGCCGCAAATAAAAGGCACAATTTTGTTCCGTGAAGATTACCTGAACCAGCCACAAACGCAGCAAGCCGTCAATTATCTGAAAAGCCGCTGGGGCAATTAAGTGTCAGTGCAGTCCAGAGGGATACCCTCCCCTGGACTGTTTATTCAGCGTTCGTACCTTTCAGGCCAAAAACGCCGTTATACAGATTTACGCGGACTCCCTTTGTCTGCGTTCTCTTTTCTGGCAGGCCTGGTACCAATATGATCCCCTCAGGCGGAATTTGCGCGATCACCCCGATAAAAAGGTTTCGCTCATTACTGTCTCTTTTCGATTTCAGGAAATTAAAATCACTGAAAAAGATAAGATTCTCTCTTGCCCTTGAGCAGGCGACATTCAAACGTTTCCAGCCAGGAATGAGACGTAAATTACCGCGAGTTTGTACCACTGAATAGAGAACAATGTCCGCTTCGCTACCCTGGAAGCTGTCTACCGTATTAATTGGGATAGTGAGCTTGCCGGGTTTCGACTCCGGGAGAAAAGTTAAAACCCTGTGCCAGCAGTAATAGTTCCGCTTTATAAGTAGTTCTCTGAAATAGCTTACAAGGCAAACTTCAATACACTTAACGCAAATTTGTCCAGTTCAGGGGTAATATGCTGTGAATGTTTTTAGTCATTACCTCTGGCACTCATGCGCTACCTGGGTCACATCAATTGTTTTAGCATCTTAATATTTTTATCATTCGGCTCCTGATGCAGCTCGACGCAATATTTTTCGCCGTAGACTTCGAGTAATTTTTGTACCGTGCCGCGACTGTTTCTGCTATCCATCCACAGCTCTTCTCTTGCTTTATCGCCAATTTTAACCATCTCGTTATGGCTTAATGCGGGTGGGGTGGTACCGAAAAATAGCATACTGTTCTTTTTATAATTGTCCTGCGCATGTTCATTGCCTAATTCATCAACAGCTAAACCACACTTTAATAACTTTTTAACTTTCGTTTCCTGGCTGTCACAACCTTGCAAAAGAAGAAGACTAAAAGCAATTATTACTGCTCTTGTAAATTTCATTACTGACCTTAACTAAAATAAAAAGCCGCGATTTCATGCGATTATATTAAAATCCAGTTGAAAGATGTAGTCTGTCCTGAAATAACTGAGAGCACACACCTGCAATTAAGGAAAATAGATGAGCACTGCTAACCCCCCCATCGCCTTAGGTTATTCCGACGTTCCACCGGGACATGTGGCATCAGTCGTCACCTGTCTCGAAATGCGGGCAAAACCACAACAAAAAACCTTACCTCTGCCCGAGGGCATCACGCTGGAACCGCTGGTAAATGTCGATTTGGTTGCCTACCGCGCATTGTTTCGCAAGATTGGCGCGAAATGGCTGTGGTTTTCCCGACTCTATATGGCGGATGACAAACTGACCGCTATTCTGAACGACCCGAATGTTGAAGCCTGGGTCATTCGCGATGGCGCTGAGGAGATCGGCATGCTTGAGCTGGATTTTAGTGAGGCCGGTCAATGTGAGCTGGTGTTTCTGGGGCTGACTGAGGGGACAACCGGCAAAGGGCTGGGTCGCGCCATTATGAGCAAAGCGACAGAGCGCGCCTGGGCCAAACCCATCGAACGGTTCTGGGTGCACACCTGTACCTTTGACCATCCGTCAGCGCTCAGTTTTTATATCCGCTCAGGCTTTGTCCCTTACGCTTTTCAGGTTGAAGTACAGGCCGATCCGCGCCTGACAGGCCATTTGCCTGCCGACGCCGCACCGCACATTCCGCTGATCAGGTGACGTGGTAAGCGGCGCGAAGCGTATTGAGCAGCGCCTGCGCCGCCGTGGAAAGCTGCGCGTGATCGAGACGAATAATCCCCACGCGCCGTTCAATCACTGGATTGATCAACGGCACACATACGGCCCCCAGTTCGATCATCTGTTTTTCGCACAACGCAGGCACTGCGCTTGCGCCAAGGCCACTTGCCACCATACGGCCTACCGTCACCAGCTGATGGCTTTCGAAGGCCACTTCCAGCTTATGCCCGCTACGGGCGAGTATCTCTTCAAGCATGATGCGTACCGCAGAAGGCCGTTGCAGAGTAATAAAATCGAGCTTAAGCAGTTCACGCCAGCTGACCTGCTCTTTTTGCGCCAGTGGACAGTCTCGCGGCACCACCGCCAGAAAGCGGTCCATTGCCAGCGGCGTAAAGTGCAGACTGGACGCGGGTTCGGGTTCAAAAGCGATCCCCATCTCCACCCGCCCGTCGCTTATCATCTCAATCACCTGTTCATTAATCACATCGTGCACAGTCACGTTAATGCCCGCATAGCGATCGCGGAACGCCTTGAGCACGGGAGGCAGCGCGTTGGCAGCAAACGAGGGCATTGCGGCAACCGACACTTTTCCTCTCTGTAACGTAAAACGCTGACGCAGCGCCTCTTCGGCATTATCACAATCAGCAATAAGCTGACGCGCCATCGGAAATAGCGCCTCGCCTTCCGGCGTCAGGGTGACCCGTCGCGTGGTACGCGTCAGTAATGCGCCCCCCAGAACCTCTTCCAGCCCCCGAATCGCCAGGCTAAGGGCTGGTTGCGACATATTCAGCTTTTCGCTCGCATGGGCGAAGTTAAGAGTGTGAGCTACCGCTAAAAACGCGCGTAACTGTTTGATGGTCATTCTCATTTATCATTTCATTAACTTATTGAAAAAGATTAATTAACAAAAGATTAATAAGAAAAGCAAATCAATGTGTCACAAAATCAAAATTAACAAATCATTTTTCGCCCCGGATGATGCCGCAAAAGGACAACACAGGGGCAAACGAATGGCTGGACTGGATAAACGCGTCGCGAGTTATCAAGAGGCACTCGAGGGGCTTAGCAACAATATGACGGTACTGGCAGGCGGCTTTGGCCTGTGCGGTATTCCGGAAAATCTCATCGCCGAAATCCGCCGCCGCGATGTACACGGCCTGACGGTGGTATCCAATAACTGCGGGGTGGACGGCTTTGGCCTCGGCGTTCTGCTGGAAAGCCGCCAGGTCCGTAAAGTCATCGCCTCCTACGTTGGTGAAAATGCGCTTTTTGAAGAGCTTGTGATCAAGGGCGAACTGGAAGTGGAACTGACGCCGCAGGGATCACTGGCAGAGAAGATCCGCGCCGGTGGCGCAGGTATTCCGGCCTTTTTTACCGCCACCGGTTATGGCACCCCCGTCGCCGAAGGCAAAGAGGTACGCGAATTTGCGGGTCGCCCCTACATTCTGGAGCCGGCAATTACCGGTGATTTCGCCATCGTTAAAGGCTGGAAGGCCGACTGGTACGGCAATGTCATCTACCGCCACACGGCGCAAAATTTCAACCCGCTGATGGCCACCGCCGCAAAGATAACCGTGGTGGAAGTGGAAGAGATTGTGCCACCGGGTGAACTCGACCCCGCTGCGATCCACACCCCTGGTATCTACGTCGATCGCCTGATCCAGGGCCAATTCGAAAAACGTATTGAACAGCGCACGCTGCGCGCATAAGGAGCCGATATGTTGACTCGTGAACAGATGGCACAACGTGTGGCGCGTGAACTGCGTGACGGCTACTACGTCAATCTGGGCATTGGTATTCCGACACTGGTGGCGAACTTTGTCCCGCCCGGCGTCGATGTGATGCTGCAATCAGAAAACGGCTTGCTCGGCATGGGGCCGTTTCCTGATGAAGCTGAATTAGACGCCGACATGATCAACGCCGGAAAGCAGACGGTCACCGCCAGACCCGGCGCAGCCATTTTTGACTCGGCGCAGTCCTTCGCCATGATCCGCGGGGGCCATGTGGATTTAACCGTCCTTGGCGCATTTGAAGTGGATGTCGGGGGCAATATCGCCTCCTGGATGATCCCCGGGAAAATGGTGAAAGGGATGGGTGGCGCCATGGATCTCGTAGCGGGCGCGGAAAACATCATCGTGGTAATGACCCATGCCTCGAAAAGCGGTGAGTCGAAACTGCTCGACCACTGCACCCTTCCCCTTACCGGAGCGAACTGCATTCGCCGCATTCTGACCGATCTCGCTTACCTGGAAATTGAGAACGGGGCGTTCGTGCTCAAAGAGCGCGCGCCGGGTGTCAGCGTGGAAGAGATTGTCAGCAAAACCGCCGGACGCCTCATCGTGCCTGATGTGGTCCCGGAGATGCATTTTCAATGAGGAGCGAACAGATGCAGGACGTGGTGATTGTTGCAGCAACCCGCACGCCAACCGGTAATTTTCATGGCGCTCTTGCCCCGCTGTCAGCGGTTGAGCTTGGCGTCTGCGCGGTGAAAGCGTTGCTGGAAAAGAGCGGTGTTCGTCCCGAACAGGTAGATGAAGTGATTTTTGGCCAGGTGCTAAGTGCGGGCTGCGGGCAAAATCCGGCGCGTCAGACGGCGCTGCATGCGGGGATACCGGTGACCACACCTGCGGTGACCGTCAATCAGGTTTGCGGTTCCGGGCTGAAAGCGGTGTTACAGGCGGTCCAGGCGATCCGCAGCGGCGATGCGCATATTGTGGTCGCTGGTGGTCAGGAAAGTATGAGCAACGCGCCTTATCTGGTGGACGGAGCGCGCGCCGGATTACGTCTCGGCCACAGCAATATGCTTGATAGCGTTATTCACGACGGATTATGGGACGCGTTCAACGACTATCACATGGGGATCACGGCGGAAAACCTGGCAGAGAAATACGCCATTGATCGTGCCCGCCAGGATGCCTTTGCCCTCGCCTCGCAGCAGAAAGCGGTCGCAGCCCGTGAAGCCGGGCGTTTCAGCGCAGAAATTACCCCCGTTAGCGTTCCGCGCCCCAGAAAAGAGCCGCTGATCGTCAGTGAGGACGAGCCGCCACGCCCGGAAACCTCGCCGGAATTATTAAGCCGTCTGCGTCCTGCGTTTCGTCCTGATGGGGGGACGGTGACAGCAGGCAACGCTTCATCGCTGAATGACGGCGCGGCGGCAGTGCTGGTGATGAGCGCGCAGAAAGCCCGGGAACTTAACCTGGTGCCAATGGCCCATATTGCGGGGTATGCGGTGGCGGGAGTTGACCCGGCGGTCATGGGACTGGGTCCGGTACCGGCAACCCGTGAAGCCCTGAAACGCGCCGGCTGGGATATCAACGATCTTGAGTTGATAGAAGCTAACGAAGCATTTGCCGTCCAGGCGCTGGCGGTGGGCGATGAGCTGGGCTGGAACAGCGAGCGTGTCAATGTTAATGGCGGCGCTATCGCCCTCGGTCATCCCATTGGCGCGTCGGGTTGCCGCATCCTGGTCACACTACTGCACGAAATGCAGCGTCGCGATGCGCATAAAGGGCTGGCGACGCTTTGCGTCGGTGGCGGTCAGGGCGTCGCACTGGCGGTGGCCCGATGAAGGAGAATAGCATGCAGCAGACCGTAATAATCGGCGCCGGGTTGATGGGGATTGGTATTGCCACCCACTTCGCCCGCTTTCAGCAGGACGTACTGATTTACGATACGGACCCGTCCCGCCTGGCAGAAGTGGCAGGCGCTGCCAGCGCTATCCTCAACGAACTGCAGGACGCCGGACAGGTCAACGAGGCAGATAAACCGGCAACCCTGGCACGGCTTCACGTGACAACGTCACTTGACGATCTTGCTGATGCCCGCCTGCTTATTGAGGCGATTCCTGAACGACTGGAACTTAAGCACGCACTGTATGAGGAGCTGGAAAAACGCATTTCCCCTGAGGCGATCATTGCCAGTAATACCAGCGGTCTGCCGCCGGATGCGCTGGCGGCCAGGCTGGCGCATCCCTCGCGCCTGCTGATCGCCCATTTCTGGAACCCGCCGCACTTTATCCCGCTGGTTGAGGTGGTTCCCGGAAGCCATACCGACCCGCAATGCATTGAGACGGTGTATCAGCTTTTACGCCGCCTCGAACTTGAGGCGGTAAAACTCGACCGCGCCGCCCCTGGTTTTATCGGCAACCGCCTGCAGTTTGCCCTGCTGCGGGAAGCCTTACATATCGTCCACAGCGGCATTGCCAGCGCCGCAGTGGTGGATCAGGTAATGCGTGCTTCCCTTGGCAGACGCTATGCCATGGTTGGCCCACTGGAAGCGGCAGATATGACGGGTCTTAACACCGTACTGGACATCTATCGTCATCTTCTGCCGGAGCTTGCCCAGGGTGATGAGATGCTTGAACTCATTAAGGAGAAAACGCAACGCGGCGAGACCGGCGAGCGCAGCGGAGACGGATTTTATCACTGGGATGAGGCGCGACGCGCGCGCATCCAACAACGACGCGCCTGGCAACTGCGTCATGCCTTAAAGCCTTAGTGCCCGTATCTGTCCCCTACAAAATAAGATTCAGGAGTCATGATGAGCGTAATAATTGCCCTGGCTGCTCTGGCCCTGCTGATGGTCGCGGCTTATCGCGGCTACAGCGTCATTTTGTTCGCCCCGATTGCTGCGTTAGGCGCCGTGCTTCTGACCGACCCCGGCGCAGTTGGCCCGGCCTTTACTGGTCTTTTTATGGAGAAGATGGTCGGGTTCGTTAAACTCTACTTCCCGGTCTTTTTACTCGGCGCGGTGTTTGGCAAGCTTATTGAGCTTTCAGGTTTTTCCCGTTCGATTGTTGCCGCGGCAATCCGGTTATTAGGCCGTCGCCACGCTATCCCGGTCATAGTGCTGGTCTGTGCGCTCCTGACCTACGGCGGCGTCTCTCTGTTTGTGGTGGCGTTTGCGGTTTATCCCTTTGCGGCGGAACTGTTCCGTCAGAGCGGTATTCCGAAACGGCTTATTCCCGCCACCATCGCGCTGGGCGCATTCAGCTTTACGATGGACGCCCTGCCCGGTACGCCGCAGATCCAGAATATTATTCCAACCAGTTTCTTTGGCACGAACGCCTGGGCAGCCCCCTGGCTTGGTGTGATCGGCTCGGTATTTATCATTGTGGTCGGCCTTTTTTATCTCGAACGTCAACGGCGCAAAGCGCAGGCGAATAATGAAGGTTACGGCACCGACTTACTCAATGAGCCGGAAACGCCGGATAACATCAATCTTCCCAACCCGATCATTGCCATTGCGCCGTTGATTCTGGTTGGCGTATTCAATTTGCTGTTTACCCGATGGATCCCGGTCTGGTATGGCGCCTCGCATGAGCTGACGCTCCCCGGTCTGGCGAAACCGATTGTCACCGAAGTCGGCAAAATTAACGCCATCTGGGCGGTGGAAGCGGCACTGTGCGCAGGTATTTTGATGGTGGTGATCTGCGGCTTTCGCAATATTCGCGGACGGCTGGCAGAAGGCAGTAAAACGGCCGTGGGCGGCGCTATTCTGGCGGCAATGAATACCGCATCTGAATATGGATTTGGCGCAGTCATCGCCGCTCTGCCAGGCTTTCTGGTGTTGTCCAAAGGACTGGCGGCCATTCCCAACCCGCTGTTGAACGAAGCAATCAGCGTAACAGCGCTGGCCGGTATCACTGGTTCTGCTTCCGGGGGAATGAGTATCGCGCTGGCGGCCATGGCCGATACGTTCGTCGCCGCCGCTCACGCGGCCAACATTCCACTTGAGGTGTTGCACCGCGTGGCGTCAATGGCCAGCGGCGGTATGGATACACTTCCGCATAATGGCGCGGTCATCACCCTGCTCGCCATTACGGGTTTATCGCACCGACAGGCGTATGGCGGCATATTCGCCATTACCCTGATTAAAAGTCTGGCGGTCCTGTTTGTGATCGGCGTGTTCTACATGACCGGTATAGTTTAAGGAGAACAAGATGCATCTGAACGGTAAAGTCGCGCTGGTAACAGGCTCCACCAGCGGCATTGGCCTGGGGATCGCCTGCGCACTGGCAGAAGCGGGCGCTGAACTCATTCTCAACGGTTTTGGCGAGGTAGATCGCGCCAAAGATAAAGTGGCTCGCTATGGCGCAAGGCCGGGTTATCACGACGCTGATCTGAGCGACCCGACGCAAATCGAAGCCATGATGCAGTATGCAGAAAGCGAGTACGGCGGCGTGGATATTCTGGTCAATAATGCCGGGATCCAGCATGTCGCCCCCGTCGAGCAGTTTCCGGTCGAAAAGTGGAACGCTATCCTTGCGATCAACCTGTCGTCGGTCTTTCACACCAGCCGACTGGCGCTACCGGGGATGAAAGAGCGCAACTGGGGACGCATTATCAATATCGCTTCGGTGCACGGACTGGTGGCATCAAAAGAGAAATCGGCCTACGTCGCGGCCAAACACGCGGTGGTCGGTCTGACGAAAGTGATCGCGCTGGAAAACGCACAGACCAATATTACCTGTAATGCTCTCTGCCCTGGCTGGGTGCTGACACCCCTGGTACAGCAACAAATTGATCAACGCATCGCCTCCGGGATCGCCCCCGAAGTAGCGCGTGACACGCTACTTGGGGAAAAACAACCCTCCGGCGAATTCGTGACCCCGGAACAGCTGGGCGCGCTGACCCTGTTCTTATGCAGCGATGCTGCGTCTCAGGTACGCGGCGCGGCATGGAATATGGACGGCGGCTGGGTGGCACAGTAATCAGAAAAGGTTCGTCACCGCTTGTGTTAGCGGGGGCGAACCTGTGACTTATCGCGGTATCCTTCGATCCACTGAAAAAGCAGCATCCCGGCGAGCATTGCCAGTACAAAAATCACCCCCTGCATGAAACCGGCCCCCAGCAGCACCAGTCCGGGGCCGGGGCAGATGCCCGCCAGCCCCCAGCCTGTGCCAAATAACAGCGCGCCGCCCACCAGTCGTTTATCAATATGATTCGCCGTGGGCAGATGCATCTTATCGCCACACAGCGGCCGTTTGCGTCTGGCGGCTATGCGAAAGGCAAAGAAGCCGACACTAATAGCCCCTCCCATGACAAACGCCAGCGAAGGATCCCACACGCGGGTGATATCCAGAAAGCCGATAACTTTTGCCGGATTGGCCATACCGCTGACAATCAGGCCGATACCAAACAGCAGACCGGACAGTAAGGCGAAAAAGAGATTCATCACTGCACTCCTCTTGCGCTCAGCCACGCCAGAAACCGACAAGCCACACGGTAATAAACGCAGCGGCCATAAAGGTTAGAGTGGCGACCAGTGAACGCAGCGACAGACGCGACAGCCCACATACACCGTGGCCGCTGGTACAGCCAGAGCCGTAACGCGTTCCCACCCCTACAAGAAGACCGGCTACGACAAGCATGGGCCAGGAGGCCGCGATACTGACCTCAGGCAGCGGTGCCGCCAGACGCCAGATCAGAGGAGAAAGTACCATGCCGAGCAGAAACGCTATTCGCCAGCCCTTGTCTTTATTCGCCCGCGATAACAGTGCGCCGAGAATGCCGCTGATCCCGGCGACCCGTCCGCAAAACAGAATCAGCATTGATGCCGCCGCACCAATCACCAGGCCACCTGCGGCGCTTGCCAGTGGCGTGAAATGTGTCCAGTCAATCATCATCTCCCTCCTCGCTTTCCGCTGTCGGGCAATAGAGTGTGTAAAGGGTATTGAGCAATGCCAGTACGTCCGGCGCTGCGACCCGGTAGAAAATCTGTTTTCCTTCACGCCGGGTTTCGACCAGTTGCTGACGGCGCAGCACCCCCAGTTGCTGTGAGAGTGTTGGCTGTGTAATGCCCAGCGCCAGCTCTATCTCACCCACTGACGCTTCGCCCTGGCTGAGATGGCACAGCAACAGCAGGCGATCTTCATTGGCCATGGACTTTAGCACCCCTGCCGCTTTGGCGGCAGCGGCGTACATGCGTTGCTTATCGGGTGTTTTCACACGTCATCTCACGTTATCCGGCATACAATATACTTTTTAATATATTATTAAATTATATAATGATCAACCACGCTGCGCCTGGATAAGCGCGCCTCACTGATGCCTCAACGGCCCGTCAAATTCACAATTCTCCCTGATGCCGGGCTTTGTTACAGATAAGTAATCCGACAGGAAAGTGACATAAAACGGAGGTAAAACAACAGGACAACCAGGGAACAGTCCAACCGAAAAGGGTTTAATTAATGTCGGCTTAAGGTTGTTTATTTATATCTACGTCACCGTTATTAATGAGGGACATTCCGGTGAAAAATACATTTGCTCGCAGCCAGCGCATCATGCACTGGCTGGTGTTATTGCTGATAGTTATCGCCTACGCGGCAATGGAGTTAAAAGGCTTTGCGACGAAGGGCAGCACGCCGCGAACGTTGCTTGTTCTGATCCATTACACCGCCGGTGTAAGCGTACTGATACTCATGGTGGTGCGTGTCGGACTGAAACTCACGCATCATGATCCCGACATTATCCCGCAGCCGCCACGCTGGCAGATCATCGCCGCCAAAGCCGTACATGGTTTGCTTTATCTGATGTTCTTAAGTTTGCCGCTGCTCGGGGTGCTTTCACTCTACGTCGGGCAGGTGGAATGGTCATTTTTAGGTCTGCAAATGCCGATCGCTGCCGCGAAAGACCCTGAGCTTCAGCACAACCTGAAATCGGTACATGAATTTATCGCCAACGCCGGTTATTTCCTGGTGGGCCTGCACGCTGCCGCTGCGCTGTTTCATCACTACATTGTTCGCGATAATACCCTTGAGAGGATGTTGCCCTTTCTGCACCCACGCGATAACCAGAAATAGTTTCGTGCTACAGAGTCCATCACTTCTCTGTTCCGGAAAAGTGATGGACACCGTTTCAGTCTGCCTTTACCACCACCACGCCGGCCTTTTCAAGCGCAGCGACCAGCCCGGCATCGGCCTCTTCTTCCACCACCACCGTATTGACCATCGATAAATCACCGATGACATACGAAGAGGCCGCATTTATTTTTTCGGCGGACGCCAGCACGATGGTTTCGGCCGCGCGGCGGGAAAATGCGCGTTTAACACTGGCTTCTTCGTAATCGCCGGTGGTCAGCCCTGCCTCGGCATGGAGCCCCGTCACTCCCATAAAAAACAGGTCAGCGTGAATGGCGGAAATTCCTTCGATGGCGGCGGTCCCGGTAGTAACAACCGAGTGTTTAAACAGCTTTCCGCCGATCAGAATGACGTCGATGCAAGGGTGTTCTACCAGCGCCAGGGCAATACTCGGGCTGTGTGTCACCACGGTAATGTGCAAATCCGGTGGCAAGAAGGTGATCAGTTCCGCCGTCGTCGTCCCGCCATCAATCATGACCACCTGGCCTGGCAGGATCAGTTCAGCCCCCTTTTGCGCCACCCGTTTTTTTGAATCCAGACGCAGCGACTGACGTTCAGCGAAAGTGGCGGTCGCCCCCGACGCCGGCAGCGCTCCGCCGTGCACGCGCTGTAATTCTCCCTCCGCCGCGAGTTCGCGTAAGTCACGGCGAATAGTGTCTTCTGACACCGCAAATTGTGCACTGAGCGCTTTAGACAGCACCTGTCCTTCACGGGCGAGTTGTTCAAGGATAAGGCGTTTGCGTTGGCTGGTAAGCATGAGGCTATTCCTGTTTTTGCACGAATAATCTTGATCGTGCACGAAAATGCTGTTTATGATGCCTACTCTACGTATGGAGGTGGTATTGTGCAATCAAAACGTGCAGAAGTACGCATTGAGGACAGTAAAATCCTGTCCGACGACTGGTATACGCTGACGAAATATACTTTTGAGCTACGTCGCCGCGACGGTGAGTGGCAGCGACAGAATCGCGAAGTATATGACCGCGGCAACGGAGCAACGATCCTTCTCTATAACCGTCCGAAACGCACGGTCATCCTGACCCGACAGTTTCGTTTTCCGGTCTTTATCAACGGACATGACGGTTACCTGATTGAAGCCGCCGCAGGACTACTCGATAACATGGACCCGGAAAGTCGCATCAAAGCAGAGGCCGAAGAAGAGACCGGGTATCGCGTGGCGAATGTACAGAAGGTGTTCGAAGCCTTTATGAGCCCCGGTTCTGTCACCGAAAAACTCTACTTTTATACGGCGGAGTATCAGTCTGGCGACAAAATAAGCCTGGGTGGGGGTATTGAAGCCGAAGGGGAAGATATCGAAGTCATGGAAATGACGCTCGATGATGCCCTCGCGGCGATTGACAGCGGCCTTATCTGTGACGCTAAGACCATCATGCTGCTCTACCATGTCGCGCTCAAAAAACTCCTGTGAGGCCAACATGAACCGTCAAATCATTCTCATCGCGGGTCCTTATCGCAGCGGGACGCAGGGGAACGCGGACTTAATCGCGCAGAACCTTGCCAGGCTTGAAGAGGCCGCGCTGGCAGTCTGGCAACGTGGCCATATTCCGGTCATTGGTGAATGGCTGGCCCTGCCGCTGGCAAAAGCCGCAGGTTCCACGAGACACGACGATGCTATCTGCGAGTCGATGCTCTATCCCGTCGCACATCGCCTGATAACCCGCTGTGACGCCATCTTTCGCATTGCCGGCGAATCGCGTGGGGCTGATATGGATATCAAGCTCGGCAGGCAACACGGCCTGACGATCTACCCGACGCTGGAGAGCATTCCTGCCGTTTAATCGATAAACCGGTATTCACTGCCAGCGGATACCGGTTCATGCACGTTAGCGATTTACCGAACGCGCAATACGCGTATAAGTATGTCTCACACCGCGAATGGCCACGCTATAGGCCAGAATATTTTCCGGCAGTGCCATTCCCATATAACCTGTATCGCCAATATGATGCAGATCGGCCCCGGCCATTTTACTCATCAGGGCAATCTGGCGAATCGTATTGATGTCGGCCCCTTCCTGTGACGTTCCGATAGCCGTCATCGCCAGAACGCCCCTGGCGTGCGCGCAATCAATAAGCGCCGCGACCCTTTCCTGGCTCATGCCCGGTATCGTACCGGGTGCCGGGATCAAGACAATATCCGCCCCTTGCTCAGCAAACCAGTTCACATCCTCTTCACAAATAATGGCGCTCCCGCTTTCCCGGACCACACCTGCACCATGCATTTTACCGGTTATTAATATCGCGCTGTCGCCAGTCGCATCGCGTATCTCTTTAAGCGCCAGTCCCAGTGCCCGGTTACTCACGCCGTTATTAGGGTTCCCGGTCAGTACAATGAGTTTGGCCCCCATCGCCACCAGTTTTCGCGCATTTTCCGCCGTCGCCGCGCGCCCGGGATTCATTGTCCAGATATCGTCATGGTTACAGGCAAAACTGGGGTCGACGGCCTCCAGGTTCACGCCGATTACCCGGCCGGTCAGTTGCGCTAAACGATGTAACACCTCTTCCGGTCGGGTATCCGCAGGCATGCCCGCTATATGTGGATGTTCGCTATCAAACATATTGATCAGCAGGATATCCGCCCCCTGTGACGCCGCAAGCTCTGCATTGGTCACGTTGTTAAGTAGCGGCTGCGTAATCGCTATCGTTTCACTGATCAACACGCGCCCTTCACTGGCACGAATCGCATACAGCAACGCCGCTTTGTCCATCTGTACCAGGTCGGAAGCACAGCAGTCCAGTAAACGTTTGGTTGTCATATTTTCACCTGTAGTAAGTGTACCATTTATGTACCACACACCTACCTTAAATAAACCATACGTCCTGAAACCAGTCGAATATGTTTACTTTGTGATCACTTTCACGTTTGCAGGCGGGCACAGCTCCGCAAGCAGGATGACAAGTGGCGTAAAATGGTTAAGGATTGGTACACAATAAGCCGATAGAGAAATTCATTCTGGAGATGTGATGTCCGCTGTCTTTGCCCTCGATCCGTCAGATGGCCTGCCGCTGTATATGCAACTCATCAATGTCATCAAAAGCGCCATTGCAAAGGGGCAACTGCGTCCTGGGGACGCAGTCCCCTCTGAGCGAGAACTCGGGGAAATGCTGGCGATAGCCAGGGGGACGGTGCGCAAGGCATTTCAGCAGTTATTTGAGGAGGGGATCCTTATTCGTCAGCAGGGAGCGGGGACATTTGTTGCCCCTCACCTGCGCCAGTCGCTCCCCTTGCTGGAAAGCTTTAGCGAGATGGCCGATGCCAGCGGAGGCCAGGCACAAAGCGAACTGGTGGGCTACCAGCGCCGGATCGCCTCGCCGCAGGAGTGCCAGACCCTGCAATTAAGTGCACCGCACAACGAAGTGGTAGAACTGACCCGGGTGCGTAAAATTAATGGTATTGCCATCTCCGTGCAAACGGCGGTATTACCCGCACAGTTGCTGGAGAAAATTACCGACCTGCCTGAGTCGCTCTACCACTACCTTGATCAGAAAGGGATGCCCGTACTTCGTGCCACCCAGCGTTTTGCCGCCGTCGCGGCTGACGACAGGCTGGCACACTATCTTGGCATCCGCCAACAAACACCGCTTTTGTTAGTTACCCGTAGAGGGTGCAGCCATAACGACGTCCCCGTAGAGTATACCCGCACCTGGTGCCTTAGCGATTACCACGATTTCAGCCTTGAGCTACGTAAGTCTGACACCGATACAGATGCATGATTTAACGTTATAAAAAGGGGTATTGAGCGCTTAACGCCGCTCACAGGATAAACGCCCTGAATGAACCCTGGCGTCTCGCTTGCGCAACGAGACGCACTCGCCCATCACTCGTCGCAATTGCGCCCATCCTGCCTGCTTTATAAGTGACACTGTCACATCACTTTTCCCATAATCGACTATGATCAGCTTCGTATGCCTTGAGGTGTCGCGTTCTTGAGGCACTTTTGTCGGCCATTGATCGCTTTGCATTAAACGAGGTAATTGAATGGAGTCAACATCATTTCATAAAAGCTGGGGTGCCGAATGGCTCGGAAACGGCACCGTCCGGTTTCGTGTCTGGGCATCCGCTCAGCCCAGTATCACCCTGCGACTTGCGGGCCAGGACCTTGATATGCGCCCGTGCGGCGAGGGCTGGTTTGAACTTACCGTCGAAAATGTCGCCCACGGCACGGAATATCAGTATGTGCTCGCCGATGGCATGACACTTCCCGACCCGGCCTCGCGCGCGCAGAAAGCGGATGTTAATGGCCCGTCGCTTGTCATCGACCCCACACAGTACCACTGGCAACTCCCGCAGTGGCAGGGGCGTCCGTGGGAAGAGACTGTTGTGTATGAGTTGCACATCGGAACATTTACGCCGGATGGAACCTTCCGGTCAGCTATCAGAAAACTGCCTTATCTCGCCGAACTGGGGATTACCCAGATTGAAGTGATGCCCGTGTCGCAGTTTGGCGGCAATCGGGGGTGGGGATACGATGGCGTACTGCTCTACGCGCCGCATTCCGCCTACGGTACGCCGGACGACTTCCGCGCCTTTGTCGATGCCGCCCACGCGCTTGGGCTTTCTGTGGTTCTTGATATTGTGCTCAACCACTTTGGCCCGGAAGGCAATTATCTCTCTTTGCTCTCGCCCGACTTTTTCGATAGCTCCCGTTCCACCCCCTGGGGCGCGGGTATCGCTTATGATGTGGATGCGGCCCGTCGCTATATTGCAGAAGCCCCGCTCTACTGGTTGACCGAGTTTCGTCTTGATGGATTACGCTTCGATGCCATCGATCAGATTGAGGATAAATCCGAAAAACACATCCTCATAGAAATTGCGCAGCGCATTCGTCAACAGATAACCGACCGCCCCGTTCATCTCACTACCGAAGACAGCCGTAACATCATCGACCTGCACCCGCGCGACCAGAACGGCGCTGCCCCCCTCTTTACCGGCGAGTGGAACGATGATCTTCACAATGCCGTGCATGTGCTGGCGACGGGTGAGACTCATGCTTATTACCAGGATTTCGCGAATACCCCTGAAAAATGGGTGGCCCGGGCCCTCGCCGGGGGCTTTGCTTATCAGGGCGATATCTCTGCGCACAGCGGCGAACCGCGCGGCGTGGACAGCCGGGGTCAGCCGCCTGTCGCCTTTGTCGATTTTATCCAGAATCACGACCAGGTGGGCAACCGCGCACTGGGGGAACGGCTGATTAGCCTCGCAGGGCCGGAACGCTGCCAGCTTCTGCTGGCTGCCCTGCTGCTCTCGCCGCATATTCCGCTGATCTTTATGGGTGAAGAGTATGGCGAGACGCGGCCTTTCCTGTTCTTTACCGATTTCCATGGCGATCTCGCCCGCGCCGTTCGTGAGGGACGGGCAAAAGAGTTTGCCGGTCACTCTGGCTATGACGGCATTGATGTGCCCGATCCCAACGCCGAGAGCACCTTCACTCTGTCGAAACTCAACTGGCAGGCACAGCAAAGCGCGGAAGGTAAAGCATGGTTAGCCTTAACGCGTGAACTACTGGCATTGCGCCAGCAGCACATTGTGCCATTGCTCACCAATGCTACAGGGCACAACGGTACGGTCGTGGATACCGATTGCGACTTTCTCGCCGTACGCTGGACCTTCCCTGACGGGACGTTATCAATGGCGCTCAATCTCGGTGAGCACGCCCGGCCCGTACCTGACCTCCCCGGCAAGACGTTGTTTTCTCGCCCGACTATCACAAACGAACTGCCGCCACATTCGATTGTGGTTCGCCTCGCGTCAGGAGATGCGCAATGACCATTCCAACGGCAACGTACCGTATTCAGTTTCGTAACGGCATGACCTTTGACCGTGCCGCGGCACTGGTGCCCTACCTGAAACGCCTCGGCATCAGCCATCTGTATGCTTCGCCTGTTTTTACCGCCACCAGCGGATCAACCCACGGTTATGACGTGACAGACGCGAATGAAATCGATCCGGCCATTGGTGGACGTAAGGGATTTGACCGCATGGTAAACGCGCTCAAAGAGGCCGGGCTGGGTCTGATTCTCGACATTGTGCCAAACCATATGGCGGCATCGCTGGAAAACAGCTGGTGGCGCGATGTTATCGAACACGGACCGCAAAGCCGTTACGCCCACCATTTCGATATTGACTGGACGCGCCCGCTTACTCTGCCGTTTCTGGGCGATACCTTTGAAAATGCACTGGAGCGTGGCGAGATCCACCTGCAGCCGGACCCGGAAACCGGGAAGCCTGCCTTCGCCTATTACGAAAGCTTTTACCCACTGACGCCGGAAAGCTGGCAGCACGATCCCGACGCGATACTGAATCTGACGGATAAATCAGCCATTATCGCGTTGCATCAGCGCCAGCCCTGGCGGCTCACCTGCTGGCGCGATGCGCCTCATTCGCTCTCTTACCGCCGCTTTTTTGAAATAACCGGTCTGGTGGGCGTTCGCGTGGAAGATAAAGCGGTTTTTGATGATACGCACCGACTGATTCTTGAGCTGGTGCACAGCGGCGTCGTTGACGGACTGCGCCTTGACCACATTGACGGGCTGGCGGACCCGAAAGGTTATCTGGATCGTTTGCGCCAACAGGCGGGGCCGGACTGCTATATCACCGTGGAGAAGATCCTGGCCGACGGCGAGCAGATACCGCCAGAGTGGCCCATCTCCGGGACCACCGGTTATGAATTTATCGCCGCGTTATCCGACGCGCTGGTCGATGGCGACAAGATGGAGACCCTGAGCCAGACCTATGAAGAGGTACTGGGCAGAACGGTTGATATGGCGAACGAGCTCAGGTCCGCCAAGCTGCTGATGTCGGGGCGCAATTTTGAAGGTGAATTTACAACTCTTCTCAGACTGAGTCTGGAAATTGCCACGGCCGAAGGGGCGGATCTGGATGAAACCGCGATGAGCACGGCTCTGCGAGAGCTGCTGGTTGCCTTCCCCGTTTACCGTACCTACGGCACTGACGAGGGGCTGCCCCCGGCAGACTATGCCCTGTTACAAAAGGTGGCCGATTCGGTGAGAGCCTCCGGCAATCTGCCTGATCCTGGTGCGCTGGATTTCCTGCAAAAGATTCTGGTGGGCTATCTAAAAGAGAGTACCGCCGATAATGTGCTCACCTTTCGCACGCGCTTTCAGCAACTGACCGGACCGCTAATGGCGAAATCGGTGGAAGATACCCTCTTTTTCCGTCAGCACATGGCGCTGGCGCTCAATGAAGTGGGATCGGAGCCGTTACCGCGACCCTATTCGCTGGCCGCTTTCCATAATGAGATGCAAACCCGCCGCCAGCGCCAGCCGGATGCCCTGTCGACAACCTCCACTCACGACACCAAGCGGGGTGAAGATACCCGCGCACGGCTGTATACCATTACCGAAGCACCCGAACTCTGGGCGCAGTGCGTTGTTCGCTGGCGCGAGATGAACAAATCAAAAGTGGTGCTGATTGATGACGGCGCCGCGCCACGCTCCGGCAGCAAATGGATGATCTATCAGGCGCTGGCGGGGGCGTGGCCCGTAACGCTGCGCCCGGATGATCGTAAAGGCCTCAAAGCCCTGGAAGAGCGTTTTCTGCCGTATGTTGAAAAAGCGCTGCGCGAGGAGAAATTACGCACGAGCTGGGATGACAATAATGACGCTTACGAACAGGCGGTTCTGGGCTATGTCGCCCATCTGCTCTCAGCGGATAACCAGCCGTTTCTGACCGATTTCCACCGCGCCCTGCAGCCTTTTATTCGCGCCGGACTGGTGAACAGCCTGACACAGGCAATAATTAAGCTTACTGCACCCGGCGTACCGGATATCTACCAGGGGAGCGAGGCGTTCAATTTTAGCCTTGTGGATCCGGATAATCGCCTCGAACCCGATTTCTTTGCGCTTGCCAGCGCGCTCGACGATGAGGACAAACCGCTTAATACCGACAAAGAGGCCTGGTTTAGCGGCAGAACGAAACAGCAGGCTATCGCCCTTCTTGCCCGTTTCCGCCAGCAAAAACCGCAACTCTTTCGCACAGGCGATTATCAGCCGCTTTCCGCCTCAGGTTCGCAGGCGAAAAACGTTATCGCCTTTGCCCGCACCTGCGGCGACGAGGCGCTGATTGTTATCGTACCGCGTCTGGTTTTCGATTCGCTGGCGGCACACCCCGACTGGCTCTACCCGCCAGGCCTGCAGGATACCTCGGTCATGCTGACGGATGCGCTTGCCGGACGGCATTATCGGGATCTCTTTACCGGAAAAGAAGAAAACCTGAATAAGGGCATCGACCTGACGCCATGTGATGGCAGTCTGCCCGTACGCGTTTTATATAGTTCATTTTAACCTTTTGTATTTATGGCAAAAAATGTCATTAGCGGGAGAAGGAAAAAATGTCAGACGGAAAGTCATTTACTATTACAGCAGGAAATTATCATCAGCTCGGTGCTAATTACGATGGCGAGGGTGTCAACTTTGCGCTCTTTTCCGCACACGCGCAGCGCGTAGAGCTCTGCCTCTATGCTCCCGACGGCCAACAGGAGATTGCAAGGCTCGATCTGCCGGAGTACACCCATGAAATCTGGCACGGCTATGTACCCGGACTGAAACCCGGCGCACTGTATGGTTTTCGCGTCCACGGCCCTTACGACCCGGAAAATGGTCACCGTTTTAACCCGCACAAATTGCTGGTTGACCCCTATGCCCGCGAACTGGTTGGCAATGTGGAGTGGAATGAATCGCACTTTGCCTACGATCTGTTACATGAAGATAAAGATCTGACGTTTGATACCCGCGACAGCGGCCCGTATATGCCTAAATGCCGGGTGATCGACCCGAATGAGTTTGACTGGCAGGACCAACATCGCCCGGTCATTCCCTGGTCCAGTGCGGTTATCTATGAAACGCACGTCAAAGGCTTTACCCAGCTCAATTCCGCCTTGCCGCAGGAACTGCGCGGCACCTTTGAAGGCATGGGCCACAAGGCGACGGTTGATTACATCAAAAATCTTGGCATCACCTCGGTTGAACTCCTGCCCATCCACTGGTTTCCTGATGACCAGCATCTGCTGGATAAGGGTCTGAAAAATTTTTGGGGCTATAATACCCTCGGTTTTTTTGCACCGGCTTCGCGTTATTACGGCCCTCGAGGCATTCAGGGTCTGCGTGATATGGTTCGCGCCTTTCATGACGCCGGTATCGAAGTGATCCTCGATGTGGTTTACAACCACACGGCGGAAGGCAATGAACTTGGCCCGACGCTCTCGTTTAAGGGGATCGATAATTTCTCCTACTACCGTACATTGCCTGACCAGCATCGCTATTACATCAACGATACCGGTACGGGTAACACGGTGAACACCTCGCATCCTCGGGTGCTGCAAATGGTGATGGACTCCCTGCGTTACTGGGCCGAATCAATGCATATCGACGGCTTTCGCTTCGACCTGGGGACTATTCTTGGGCGCGAACCGCAAGGCTTCGACCAGCGTGGCGGCTTTTTTGACGCCATGATGCAAGATCCGCTGCTTTCACGCCTGAAATTGATTGGCGAACCCTGGGATATTGGTCCGGGCGGCTATCAGGTGGGTGGCTTCCCGCCAGGCTGGGCCGAGTGGAATGATAAATATCGCGATACGGTGCGCGAATACTGGCATGGCGATAATGTCTCCAGCGATTTTGCCGCACGCCTGTTAGGCTCCGGCGACCTGTACGACCAGCGCGGGCGTCGTCCATGGGCCAGCGTTAACTTTATTACTGCCCATGACGGTTTCACCCTTAACGATCTCGTGTCCTACAACGAAAAGCACAATGAAGCCAACGGCGAAGATAACAACGACGGTCACAACGATAACCGCTCCTGCAACTATGGCGCGGAAGGCCCTACTGAGGATGAAGGCATTAACGCCGTGCGCGAGCGGCAGAAACGCAACTTCCTTGCGACCTTGTTCTTTTCTCATGGCACGCCAATGCTACTTGCGGGTGATGAGTTTGGCCGCAGTCAACTGGGTAACAACAATGGCTACTGCCAGGACAGTGAAATTTCATGGGTTCACTGGGATGACCTGCCGGAAACGGCCAGTACGCTGCGCGAGTTTACCCGCCACATTATAAAACTGCGCGCTGACCAGCCGTTGCTGCGCCGTGAAAACTGGCGCGATGGCATGGTGATTGAGTGGTTTAATGCCGGGGGGGGCTTCCAGCAACCCGAACAGTGGGATGAGGGTTCGACGCTCGGTGTCTATATTGGCCGCCCGGATCTGCAAACTGAAAAGGGTATCTGGCATGATGTCCTGATGCTGTTTAATCCGTTTGAAGGCAACGTGCCGTTTCGCATTCCGCAGTTTGGCGAGGGTGGCTGGGTGCTGGAGATTTCTACCGCCGAAAATGCCAGACACGGGCTGGTTATCACTAAAGAGATGGATTTTGAACTGGAGGGGCGCTCTATCGTTCTGTTCAGACGCCCGTAACGATTCTTGACACCGTCACTGTAAAAAACAGTTCCTGAGCAGGCCACGCGCCTGCTCATTTTTAGCCCGCCCGTTTTTTGCTTCCGTTTACGCCCTGTCGGCAACTCTATACACTTCCTGCTTCGCCAGCCGCTACAAGTAAAAAACAGATGAACAAAACGCGCATTAATCTTCCCGCCGGTTATTTTGGCATGGTACTGGGCATTATTGGCCTGGGTTTCTCCTGGCGATATGCTGCCACCATCTGGCCTGTCACCACCCTGCCTGCCGATGTGCTGGTCATTTTCGCAATTCTTATCTGGGCGCTATTGATGTTTGCGTTCATTACCCGTCTGATACGCCACGCAGGTACGCTGCGCGAAGAGATTGGGCATCCGCTGAAAAGCAGTTTTGTCAGCCTTGCGCCCGCCACCAGTATGCTGGTGGCCATTGGCCTGACGCCCTGGTGTCATACTCTCGCCCTGCTACTTTTTCTGGTTGCCGTCACCGCCCAGTTGACCTTTTCTGCCTGGCAAACCGCCGGATCATGGCGCGGCACACATCCGAAAGAGGCCACCACTCCGGGTCTCTATCTGCCTACTGTGGCGAACAATTTTATCAGCGCGATGGCCTGCGGCGCGCTCGGTTTTACCGATGTTGGTCTGCTCTTTTTAGGGGCCGGCGTTTTCTCCTGGCTGAGTCTCGAACCGGCCATTCTGATTCGAATGCGCAACCTGGCAGAGATGTCCCCTGCGGTCCGCACCTCGCTTGGCATTCAGATGGCCCCGGCGTTCGTTGCCTGCAGCGCCTGGCTGATACTGAACGGCGGTCAGGCGGATGTCTTTGCCAAACTGCTCTTTGGTTATGGTCTGTTGCAAACGCTGTTTATGATCCGCCTGATCCCCTGGTATAGCGCGCAGCCGTTTACGCCGTCTTTCTGGAGCTTCTCGTTCGGCGTGGCATCGCTGGCTACCACTACCCTGAAACTGGGACAGGGTTCTCCCGATGGCGCGCTGTACTGGATCTCCTTCCCGCTGTTTGCCGCCTGTAATCTGGTGATCGGGTTACTGATAGTAAAAACTTTTATGCTGCTGGCGCGCGGCAAATTAATCATTCGCGAAGAAAACCCGAGTGATAACAGGCCAGGTGGGCATCGCGGCTTATAAAACCGCAGGCAGAACAGGCGAATCCATGCGCGCTTTTTGCGTTAAACCCTGGCAAAAAGTAAGCGTCTACCGGGCGTTGAAATACTCGATAGTTTCTCTGACTTTGCGGGCGGCACTTTTCAGGGTGTCGATATCCACCGAGCCAATAGCCATGCGCAGCGCATGTGGCGTGTGAATGGAAGTGCTGAACGGTTCTGCGGTGGTCAGTGAAATGTTCTCTTTGAGTAACGCACTGACCACACGGTCCGCGCGCACCTCTTCCTGTAACGGCAACCAGACAAAATACGACGAGGGATGGCTTACGCAATGTAGCGGGGCCAGATACTCGCGAGCGACAGCCTGGCGATAGCGGGCATCCTCCCTTTTTAGCTGTTCCAGACGCGCCACTGTGCCATCCAGCACCCAGCCACAGACAATTGCCGTCATCAGGGCGGGCGTATTCCATGTGGTTGCCCTTATGGCGCGTTCAATATTCCGCTTTTTCTCCTCCGGCGCGACAACCATTCCCACACGCAGCCCGGATGCCACGTTTTTGGAAAAGCCCGCAAGATAGAGCGTCCGCTCCGGCGCATAATGGTGAACAGGCAGCGGCGGGTTATCCACCAGCCAGACATAGGTCGCATCTTCGATAATCAGCAGATCATGTTCACAGGCGATAGACGCCATTTCGCGGCGAAACGCCTCATTTGCCACCCACCCCAGTGGATTATGCAGCGTGGGCATCGTGTAGATGGCTTTCACCCGACGCTTTTTACAGAGCTTACGTAGTGCCTCAGTATCCATCGCTTCCCCGCTGGCCGGCACCGCCGCGAGTTCCAGATGAAACTGTTCAGCCAGTACTTTAAATCCCGGGTATGTCAGCGCGTCAACCGCGACCACATCGCCGGGCTTGAGCAAGCCCATGACCGCGACCGTCAGCCCGTGTTGCGTCCCGTTGACGATCATCAGGTTCTCAGGGTCCGTTTTGACGCCAAATTGCGCCAGATAATCGGCAAACACACTACGTTCGCTGGCTTTGCCGCCGTGTGGCTGGTAACGCAGTAGTGATTCAATATCACCACTGACAGAAAGCTGACGTAACGCTGTTCTCAGTAATTCCGCCTGTTCAGGCAGCGCCGGATAGTTAAAACTCAGATCAATCACATCGGAAGCGATCGCATGACGATCGATACCCTGCCCGCGCGGCAGCATGATCTCTCTGACAAAAGTCCCGCGTCCCGTCTCACCGCTGACCAGCCCCATTGCCTCCAGTTCCGCATAGACGCGCGTCGCTGTGACCAGCGAAATATGGTGCTGCGCCGACAAAGCGCGGTGGGTAGGTAGCCGTGTTCCGGCTACCAGTTCACCGGCTTTGATGGCATGCGCGAACTCATCCACGAGGCTTTTGTAGCGTGCTTTCACAATTGTATCCATGACAATAATTTGATTGTCATGAATTTTCAGCCGTATGCTCAGTTCTGTCAAACAGGTTCAGATAACTCTAACCACACATTGAGGTGCGCTGTGCAAAAGAAGCAAGACTACCCGCCCCTGAGCGGCTGGATAAATGGCTTTACAGGTATGATCATTTTTAGCGGTTCGCTTCCGGCCACCCGCGCCGCAGTACTGGATTTCGATCCCCTGTTTCTCACTGTCGCCCGTGCCTCCATTGCCGGTCTGCTGGCATTGCTGTTAGTCGTTACCCTGCGGGGCAAGCGCCCGGACGGTGCCCAGGTACTCTCCCTGATGGTGGTTGCCCTCGGCGTGGTGATTGGTTTTCCTCTGCTTACGGCCTTGGCGCTGCAGCATATTACCTCGGCGCACTCCATCGTGTTTCTCGGTCTGCTGCCGCTCGCTACCGCCACTTTCGGCGTCATACGCGGCGGTGAAAGACCACGTCCGGCCTTCTGGATCTTTTCAGGGCTGGGCAGCTTGCTGGTGACCGGTTTTGCCTTAAGCCAGGACATTACCGTTTCGGCAGTGGGTGATTTACTGATGCTGGCGGCGGTGGTTGTCTGCGGGCTGGGCTATGCTGAAGGTGCACGCTTAACACGCGTACTGGGCGGCTGGCAGGTGATCAGTTGGGCGCTGATTATTGCGCTGCCGTTGATGTTAACCGTAGCAGTATTGACCCGACCGGCCAGCTTTTCGGGTATCAGCGAACCCGCATGGTTTTCATTGGGTTATGTCTCATTGTTCAGCATGCTGATTGGTTTTGTCTTCTGGTATAAAGGGCTGGCGCAGGGGGGAATCGCCGCGGTCGGGCAGCTACAGCTGCTGCAGCCCTTTTTTGCACTGGTGCTGGCCGCGACGTTGTTGCACGAGTCTGTCAGCATCACGATGATCATGGTCACCGTTGGGGTTATTGTCTGCGTGGCAGGATCTCGTAAGTTTGCGCGTTAACAGGTTTTCTGGTCACTGATGCCCCGGCATAAGTGCCTTTTTCACGGCAGGAGAAGCAGTATGCTAAGAGGTTTGAGTGCCTTTCCACTCACCCCCATCATCAACAACAAAGTGGATGAAGCCGCGTTTGTTCATCTGATTACTAACCTTGTCGCGGCGGGCGTGGACTCCATCGGCGCAGTGGGTTCGACAGGCAGCTATGCCTATCTCACACGCGATGAACGCCGCCGGGTGGCAGAACTGGCCGTGCAGCACGCCGAAGGGATACCGGTGCTGGTGAGCATCGGCGCGATCCGCCTGGACGATGTGCTGGCGATTGCCGATGACGCACAGCGCGCCGGGGTGAAGGCCGTTATGATGGCGCCGGTCTCCTATCAGCGGCTTACGGCAGAGGAAGTCTATACCCTTTACGAAACCGTCACCCGTCACCTTTCCGTGCCGCTGTGTCTCTACGATAACCCGGCGACCACCGGTTTTGCCTTTACCGATGACTTACTCGTTGAGATTGCCGCGCTTCCCGCCGTCTCTTCAATCAAGCTCTCTGCGGTCTCTACCGATCCCACGAAAGGCAAAGAGCGTATTGATGATTTGCGCGCACGCATTCCTGAGTCCGTCACTATTGGGATCAGCGGCGACTGGCAGGCGGCTACCGGCTTTGCCGCCGGATGTGATGTCTGGTATTCGGTGATTGGCGGGCTGTTCCCTCAGGTAAGCCTCGCCCTTACGCGCGCCGCGCAGGCGGGAAATCATCGTCTTGCGGGCGAACTGTCCGACCAGCTTGAACCGCTGTGGCAACTGTTTCGTATTCACCGCAGCCTGCGGGTAATGGCCGCGGCGGCGGAAATCCTGGGCGTGGCCGCCCCTTCCTGCCTGCCTTTCCCTCTGCGCCCACTGGCAGGCGAAGAGAAAGAACATCTGTACGCGGTCCTCAAGTCCACCGGCCTGGTGTAGCGGTTCTCTACGGGCAGACCTGAGCGTCGGTCTGCCCGTTTATGATGTTAATGGAACGTCTTAAGCGCCGCTCGTACCTGTTCTTGTAATACTTTCACCACCGGCCCCCTGCCACTTTCCGGGTTGGTTGTCAGATAGCTTTTGATAACCTGCGCCAGTAATTTCAGGTTCGCTTCGGACTTATCGTTATGGAAGGCTGCCAGCGCATTATCGACACTTTGGATATTTTTACGGACGGTTTTACCAAATAATCCACTGGTGGTTGAATAGGATATAAAGTCCGCAGGGCTCATTACCCCGGCAAGACCCGCCATCACAATATTGTCTTGCTCAATTGCCGCCTCCAGCGTCTCGATGGCCATCTCAAGTGATTGTTCAAGAGCCTGTGTATCGGGAAAATGCAGCGTTTTGGCCTGATTTTTACTTTCTTCCACTTTGGCCAGTGGCAATGCCAGTCCATTCTCTTCCAGGATTGCGGGATTTATCTTTGCCAGTTTTTCCATTTTACCGATATTAATTTGAATATCTTTTGTCAATTTTTCTTCTTTATATACCAATGCTTCATATTGCTCTTTTAATACTTCAAGGCCGAATTTTTCATTAAACTCCAACAGCCGCTGATTGACATCTGTGCTGTTCATACCTTCGTAAATGGTATTGAAATAGATAACTTTTCGGCTCATTAACTTGATATATTTTTCTTTGATGGCTTCGCGCTTTTTGGCGGCAACAACACTCTCTTGCTTTAATGCTTTTAATAGTAGTTCTACCTCTTCTCTTTCGCGATTGAGCATTGCTTTGCGGATATCGCCGCTACCGCCTATTGTGCGGTTGCTTTTTAATAAGGATTGCTCCTCTTCGCCTTTGATTTCCCGATAGTCCGGCGAATTGAGTTTATTGTCTTCAATACCCAGATGTTGCGGCGTCTCAGGGACCATCTTATCGTTATTGTCGCCAATTTTACCTGTTAACTCGTAATTTCCCATCCGCCACTCAGCAGCCGTATATTCAAACAGGGTTTTATTAATGAAATAAAGTGCCCGGGCTTTGATAACCACGCCGATAGAGGCAACGGCTTCCGGCTTAAAACTGTAGTCAATAATTAACGGTTTAATGGCATCGAATGTCCGTTTTTTGCGATTAAATTTCGCGGCACCCTGCAGAGTCGCATTACTGTGTAACGTTGCCTTCCCTTGTGCAAAGAAACCGGCACTCAGCGCGGCGATAACCTGTGAGCCGATATTCGCTCCCAGCTCGGCGCGCAGCAAAATAGCACCGGTAAATTTCGCATGATCGCCAACCGACCAGAGACCCTCTTGACCTTTGGCATTGAGCAGAATATCAATGTCCAGATTCGCATCAGCCCCCAGAGAGCCATAAACCTCAAGGCCAGGGAAGACGGGAAATATCATGGAAACTTGCAGCGGCAAACCGACCGCGAGCTCCTGTAGCGAAAGTGATTTTTTATAGCCAATCTCACCAAACATCTGTTCGATATTTAGTCGGGCGCTAGCTCCAAATGCGGAAAACCGTATCTCATCCAGCTTCGGTTTAAATGATCTGATGGTTAAGCCTGCTTTATTCAGGTTTACCCCTTCGACTTTGAAGGCCACCGAGCCGAAGGGAAGAAAATCCATCAATCCACTATTAAAATCGGGAACAAAATCGGTCATTTCCTTGCCATTACTGTTCTCGCTGGCGGGCAGTAGCTTAAGTGTTGCGCTCTCCACGGAAAACCCATCTTTATCGACCTGCCCATTTCGAATATCCAGACCAAATAGCGACGTCGTGAGATCAGCCGATGCGAGCGAGCCTTTAAATCCGTCAGCATCAAATCCAATTTCTAACTGTTTCGCTTTCCCTTTGACTTTTGCCCGTTCGAGTACTGCATTACTGGAAAGTGTCATGGATTTACCGTTTTGCTTAATCAGCAGTTGCAATTGCTCAAGCGTAAACCCGTCGAATAAAGTGATCTTATCCGGTCCTTTCACGATAGCAGTGGCAAAGCTAACCCCATTTTCGTCAATAGTGACATCGCTGACGCTGCCTTCAACGCCAATGGATTTAATAAGCAGTTTTGCTGATTTCATTGAAAAGCATTTCTGCTCATGGTTATAACCTAAATCAGTCGCGGCAAAGCTAAACGCATCGTAATTGGCCGTAATTTGACCACCAAAGATTTTGATATGCGTTTTTTTATTTTCACTGTCATAGCTGATTTTCGCGCTTCCCTTTGCATCAACCTCAGAGAAGAGCATTTTTAACGTCGCATCAACACTAGCAGACCAATGACCGGGCTCTGCGGTGGCTTCGCCTTTTATATGTTCAAGTATGATCTTTTCACCCAACAGACGAATATTTTGCCCCGTAATATCTCCGCTGCCTTTTACCAATCCATTCTTGATCTGCAACTGCGCGATCGTTGCTTTGATATCCAGTTTGGTAAGTTTTTCGAGATCGAGCCTGGCTTTCTCCAGCATAAAACCATCGTTCTTACTCAACTGCGCCTTTTCTATTGTGACCAGGCCTGCGCTCTCTTTAAAATTTGTCATACTCCCCTGTTCAAACGTCCCATCTGCGGCCAGATTCAGTTTAAGATCCGCATCCGCTTTCCAGTCATAAATCTTAAGCACGGCTTCTTGCGCCTCGAAAATCGCCCCCTGTGCTTTTTTATATTCCGCAGTAATTCCCGTTGCAGAGACGGTATCATTTCCAAGCGAAAATTTGTGCAACGAAAAGGCCAGTTCATCCAGCCCCTCATTACTGACGCTCAGCGACGTCATATGCAATTGACGTACAAGAAAATTATCGCCAAATGCAATCTCATTAATCAGTAATATCGGTTCTCTGGCTTGTAAAATCGCGCCGCCTTCCCAGGGCAGAATTAACATCAGCTTACCGTCCTCGCCATAGCTGCCCTGGTAATCAAACAGGCGATACCCCAGCGCAAAGGTGGCATGCAAACCGCCTGTCTGTTCCTCTTTATCCTCTTCTTTTTTCTGGCTGTTTTTCAGGCCAATCGAGCCCACTTTCAGCCAGATGATATGCAAATCGATACTGGCGAGATCTTTCTTGCGCTCCTCAGGGGTGATGACTTTTTTATCTTCGTGGGTGGATTCTGTCTTTTCGCCTCCCCACCATGTGGAATAAATATGTTTGCCTAAGTTAAAAACGCTGGTAACCGGGTTTTTAACCGCCTGAATAATCATTTGCAGATAATCCAGAACTTTACGCAACCGACTTACTGCCCCGTCGCCATCGACTGCGACCAAAAGCGTGTGGCTGTAATTAACTATCGTCTCGTTGGGTAAATAGGTCGCCACTTTCCCGGTGAGAAATAAAATTCCGGTTTTGACGGGCGCGGGTATGGCATCCCAGATATTGATAGCGATCGTCAACGCATTGGTGAATGTCGTCACTTTGCCCACAATTTGGGTAAAGGTTTCAAGGCGCGTCAATAGATAGAGCGTTCCGGTATCGGCAAGCGTCAACAGGCCATTAAGTCCGAGTGTTTTAAACTGTGCACTCAGGAGCGACCACGTAAAATCAGAGACCACGCTGCGCTGCATTACCGCGTTGTCGCCCTGCCATGCATAACGCTGCACAACGCCGGAGGCCCCGGGCGTCCGATTGTCTGTAAGATGACGCTGGCTTGCGGACGCCAGCGCCTGTTCACCCATTTGCGTTGCCTCGGCCTCCAGGCCTGGGTCATCATTTAACGCCACCCCTTTCATCTGGCGCGTGGCGCTTACGCGTCCCTGCGCCTGTTGCACAACATGCCCGAGTTCATGGGGTAGATGGTGTTCCTGGCCGGGAGCCAGATGAACATTGCTCCCCTGGGCATAGGCGTGAGCGCCGTACTCCCCGGGTTTGTCCGAGTTGTAATGTACCCGTACATGATCGAGCGAGATGCCGGATACCCCCTCCATACCGGTTTTTAACTTGTCAGGTATGCCGGTTTTTGCGGACGACCGATTATCCTGCAGCGCGTTACGTGCCGGGCGCTGCGCCGCCTGCTGATGCCTTTTACCCGCGGGTTCTGCGCGACGTTGTGTGTACTTTGCCATGATTTACGGCTCTTCCGGCGACGAAAAGGGGGATGCGGCAGATGACGAAAAACGCATCGTCTTGTTCTCTTTGTGAAATTCCTGACGGATACCGCCGATCAGTTCATCCCGGTACACCACCCGCTGGTCGTGGCTGATGGCCTGTAACGCACACTGGCGCAGAACATTGATGATTTGCCCCCCGGAGAGTTCAAAATCATCGGCAATTTGCACTAAATCGATGTCGTCGCCTAATTCGCATACATCCTCAAACGCCTGCTGCCAAAGCAGTAAACGCTCGTCGGGGCCGGGTAAGGTAAACTCGACCATGCTCTGGAAGCGGCGGGAAAAGGCCTCATCCATATTGGCTTTCAGGTTGGTGGCCAGAATCACCGTGCCGGGGAAATCCTCGATGCGCTGCAACAGGTAGCCCGTTAGCTGGTTGGCGTGGCGGTCATTGGAGGATTGGGTGGCGGTACGTTTGCCGAACAGGGCATCCGCTTCATCAAAAAAGAGGATCCAGTTTTTGTAGCTTGCCGCGTCAAATACACGGGAGAGGTTTTTCTCCGTTTCGCCAATGTACTTTGAGACCACCATCGCCAAATCCACCCGGTACACCTCGCGCTCACTCACTTTCGCCAGCAGTGCGGCGGTGAGCGTTTTCCCGGTACCCGGCGGGCCATAGAACAGTGCGCGATAGCCCGGTTTTACTTTCCGGTCCAGTTGCCAGTCCTGCATCAGGATATCGCCATAGGTAAGCCAGGCGCGGATGTCATCGACCTTCGCCATCACCCGGTCATCGAGCACCAGATCACTCCACTGTAGCGGCGTCTCCAGAGGGTGAGCGGGAAAATCCATGCTCATTTCTGGTCGGGGATGCTGGCCGGTGATGAGAAATGTCAGCCATGGTTCATTAATGCGATAGACGCCTGCCCATGCGGGCAATGCCGGGTCGGCGGGCATCAGTGTCGTGACCTGCTCGGCCATAAAACGGTGTCGGGGCGAGAGAATATGCATAGTCTCGAGCCGCCAGGCCGGGTCGTTACCCGCTAACAAGAAATTAAGCGTCTGACCGGTAGGCACAAATCCGCTGAACGCTTTATCCGTAACCCCGCCAAATTCGCTGAACCCGCGTTCGGTATGCTGATTGAGCCCAAAAAGTCGGTCCAGCGCGTCGGGGCGAATGGCGGGTGCCATTGCCAGCGCCAGCGCCAGGCGCTCGAAAACATTCAACTCCCAGTGGAGCACCAAATCAGCATAGACGCTGCTGTGCCGTTCCAGCGCCGGAGGGGTTATCTCGAGCCAGTGGTTTTCATGCCCTGGCTGGCGCAGATAACAGCGAATGACCTGTTCAATGACCTGAGATAACCAGCCCGTTTCACGGTAAAGCGCAGCAATATTATGCTCCGGGGCAATCACGCTATGCCTGGATGAAGCCATGATGTCTACCTCGTTAACCTGTCGTCTGGCCCGTTGATGCCGCGTCACAGCCGGGGCGCGATCGCAAGACCGGCCCGGCAGATAAACGCGGCCCCTGCCGAATCGTTACGCGGCAAAGGCGGCCGCTTTTGCCGCCCCCAGACCGGCATTTAACGAATTGAGTGACGCCGTGGCGCGGGCCAGCTCGGCTTTTGCAGACTCCAGTTGGGTGTTTGCCATGTTGCTGGCCGCTAATGCCGACTGATAGTGCTCTACGGCACGCTGGTAGCCACGTTGAATCAGGGTATAGAGCGCATTGTCCTGCTGACTGCGGATAACCAGATTGAGTTGGGCGATATAAAAGTCTGCCTGACGGGTAAGATTGTTGAGCGTCTCGCTGGAGTCGCGATACTCCTGACGCGCGGTATCCATCGCCATCCGTGCCTGGATAGCCTCTTGTTGCAGGCTCAGTACACGTTCGGACAACTCCTCGCTTCTGCTCTGAGCCGACACGCTCTCCTCTTCCGCAGAAGTGACATTGTCACCTGATGCATTATCGACAGGCAGTGCGCTGGCGGTGGCCTCAGGGGCAACAGGTCTATTGAGTTGCCCCAGTTGCGCTTCATATTGCTGGGTCTTCTCATTTTGCCGGGACATCAGATTTTGGTTCTCGCGCTGTGCTTTGCCGAGCGCTTTGAGCACCTTCTCAACGCTTTTAATGACCGCGTTTACCCGTTTCTGCGCGGTGCTCTCCTGAACATCAAGAGAGGTTCCTGTCAACAGGGTCAGCCACTGTTGCGCCTGTCTGGCTTCCAGTGCCGACACGCTACCGGCTTCATCCACCGAAGCCGCGCTGGCATAGCTGCTTTGTAGCGCCGTCAGGGTTAGCGCGACGGCGTTGTTGGCATCACTCGTGGCCTGGTTTAATACCGAAACCAGCGCATCGGGAATCACATTGTTCGCCGCCTTCTGGCGGTTAACAAAACCCGAGAGTTTCTCGACTACGTCTGCGGAAAAGATGAGCTGTTCGATCAGTTCCGCCATGTGTTTACTCGTCTCCCTGACATTTTTCAGGCTCTTGTCCGTCTGCTGGCTGACAAGGAGAGAGTAACGCTGCAGCGTCTCGACGTTAGCCACCAGGGTTTTAGCCTGATTAAGATTGGCCAGCGCCGCGTCTTTTTTACTGTCGGCATCGGCTAACTGGGCGGCGAAACTGGCCTGCTTCGCCGTCAGAGACGTCACCACGGTAGTCAGTTGATTTACCCGAAATTGCGCTTTATTCGCCTGGCTTGTCAGCGCGTCAATCTCGGCATTCTTCTGTTCGGCAATGCCATTTTTCATGCTTTTCATCCTCTGCGCTCCTTACGGGTTAACCTTCGTTGGGGGTTTCGTTATTGTCGCCGCCACTGGCGTCGGAGGCCGGTGCGGCGGCTTTTGCGACGACCGACACGTCCTCACGACTGCCCGCCAGCGGAATTAGCGTTTCTGCCTTCGCCCCGAACGACAAGGTGCTACTCCAGGCACTGGCGTTTGTGTTGATGGCTGACGGCACCGCCAGCACCACTGGCAGGTATTCGATACCGGGGACCAGTAGCGCGCCAAAATTGTCGGTCATATCATCCGGGATAACGGCTTTCATGCTGCGCTCAAGTCCCCCCGCTACCAGTTGCGTACTGCTGCAATGCGCGACACGGTAATTTGCGCCCGGCACCTGTTCAGCAATCGCTTTGTTGAAGTAAAAACCGATCGCCGCATCGCCACTCTGCGCATCGGTGTCCTCACTCGTCATAAAGCCCCCGGTCAACGGCTGCCCGGAGTGCAATAACATGACGCGAAACTCCTGGCGGGTGATGTCTTCGCTTAACGGCGGCAGTGTGAACAGAACCGATTTTTTGTCCTGGCTAAAGGCAATCCCTTTCGCCTGACCAAGCGGCACCTGCAGAGTGACGGGTAACGAGACGCAGGAGAGGATGTTATTAAAGGAGTTGATATATTTCTGGTAAGGCAGACTCAGCACGACATACACGCCCGCCACATAACTGACGCCTGCAGCCAATAAATCACCGTCGATATCCATAACCGTTGACCCTGATGCGCGCACGGGCAACACCACCTGCCAGCTATCATCTGCGGTCACAGCGTGGAAATATTTCGTCGGTTCGGTATTAAACAGCGCCTCAATCTGCTCCAGTTTTACGCTCGCGGCATTTTCCGCTTTCGCAATAAACACATAATGTTCGGGATTGGCCGCAGGGATAGTAATGTCGCTTCCCAGGTGAATTCCCGCGCCTTCCGGATAAGTGGTAAAAGGTTGCTGATACGGATCCAGACTCACGGCAAGACCGTCAAACGTGTCGGTGACACTGGCGATGAGATTAAAGTTAAGCGCCCGGTTGCACTCATCCACCGCGCTGTTGATGGCGTTCATTTCACGCTCAGTATCCTCCAGCACCCCTTCGGCCAGTTTTTCGGCATTGCTGGCCGTTGCGAGCGTTGTCTGCCCGGCGACAACCTGCTGAGAAAGTGCCGTAAACTGGGCATTGGCCGCCCCCTGAACCGTTTTCAGCGCCGCACGAGCCAGGGCGGATTGATTCACCAGATCGGTGGCAATTACTTCCGAACTGGCGGCGGCGGCATCCATCGCCAGCCGGGTGATGTACTCCGCATGATTGGCGGTAGTGCGGATAAAACTATTAGCTTCGAGCGTCTTTCTGTAGATATCCGTGCCGTAACAGGCGGCCGCGGCGATGTTTAACGCGCTGCCCAGTTCCGCCGCGAGGGTGGAAATCGCCTTTGCGGCGGCCTGAATACCTGCCGCCGTGGCGGCACTGTTGGTTACGGTGGTGGCAGTTGCCTGTTGTACAAGCGCTGCCGACGCATCCAGATTGGTCGCCAGGTTATCGCACTCCACCCCCTGCTCGCTTATCAAACGACTGGCCAGCAGTTGTTGTTTCACCTCCGTCAGGCTCTCATAGGCATTGAGTTGTGCGCCCTGGGCATAGTACAAACTGTATTGCGCGCTGCAGTTCTGCGATTGCAGTTGCTGCTGCTGCGCGTACAGGCCCGCAAGGGTGTTTCCTGCGGCGCTCTGTACGTTTTCACGGTACGAGTTCATCGTTTCACCTTCCCCTTCGTTCGTTGATTAACGTTCCACGGCTTACCCCGTCACAGCGCCGCTCAAATCGGCCAGGTGACATAAATCGGTTTACCCATCCACGGCAATCGCACAATGGTGTATGACAACGACGAACGACGGATGAGAATGTCGTAAGAGCGTCGCTCTACCACCAGATCCCAGTGCTCACTTTTTTCTGTCAGGGTGCCGCCCCTGACCAGCCAGTTCCCCTGAAATCCCGCCACTGACGTTTTGCCAATGGCGGGCCAGTACTGCGCCACCGCCTGAATCAGACTGTGAATTATCTCTGTCTCGGTGTGGTCTATCCCGATGCCGCCTTCCAGGGGCTGTGACAGCGGCAGTCCGCACAGCACTTTGTTCAGCATCAGGTGATGTTCTTCGCTGTGGGATTGCCCGCAAATCAGGTATTGCAGATAGTGCGTTGCCGCCCGCTGCGCGCTGGCGCTAACAAACTGGTCGTCATGAATGAGTTTCAGGCGCTCAAAAAGCGGTTTGATATAGCTTTGCAACAGCACAACGCCCGCGTTATTGATAACCAGTGGCCCCGGGCCAGGCCAGGGGTTATGTGATGAGGTGGCCGGCACACTGAGCGCGTTGGCGGAAGTCATAGCCTGCTCCTTCGCCAGTAACGGCATAGCCTTTCCGGCAAGCGCAAGGTGGTATCGCAGACTGTGGCCGGCGGGCAGACCAGACGCGCTCAGCGCGCCGCGCAACTGCTCCACGGTGCAATCCCCGTGGTGTAATAATCGCCAGCAGAGCTGGTTAATAAGCCAGGAGAGGTCTGTCTCCCCGCTGCGGGTAAACCATCCCTCCAGCAGGCAGGCCAGCAATAACTCCTGGCGAACAGCAAGGCTGATAAAGGGCAACGGCAGCGCGGGAAGGAGCAGACACAGCTCTCGCAGCACACTGGCGCTGACAGGCGCACTTTGGACTGCGTGCGTAAACAGCTCACTCAACTGCGCCAGCGAGAGGTGCTGTATCAGACGGTAGCGCACCGCAGGCTGGGCAAAGCGTGGCGCAACAATTCGCCGGAATGTTTCCGGATCGCGCCGTATTACCCCATACAGCCACTCGTTGACAGACACCTGGGCGGGCAGGACACCGGAAATCAGCCACTGCGCCAGATGATGTTGCTCTTCGTCGGCCACGCCTGGGTGTCGCTCCGCCGGGCCAGGTTCCATAGAAGGCATGGCATCCGGCGCAGCAAACATGTCAGCCTGCTGGCGACGTGGCGGATGAGGCGGTATCGCGCCACGCGAGCGCTCGTTCATGGACTGACGCAGAGCCCCCGGCGGCACCAGCGGAAAGAGCGCAGCATCCAGTTTTCCTTCTCTTCGATCGTCCTGTGCGTTGCGCTGCCAGCGGCGGAACATCTCAGGTATTGTGGTCGCCGTCTGGCGGGCAAGGATCGTCCACACCCGCGCTAACCACTGTCTGGCCGTCAGAGTGCCGCCCGCGTGCCCGAACAGTGCCTGAAACAGAGTGATAACCAGGAGACTATCCGCCACCGTTGCCCCGGAGTGCGTAAGCCGCCCCTCCCGGTTCCAGCGGCGCAGCGTATCCAGCAGCGCCAGCGCCGGGGCGCTTAAGTCTGGTGAAAGCCGTCGCATTAGCCGGTGTAATGTCGAGAGCGTGATCTCGCCCTGCACGGTCAAAATGGTGAGCAGACGGCGGGCCAGCGCCTGTTCGTCACTACGCGACTGGCGAATCACCGCCAGCAGCACTCCGGGCGGCGAAGGCATCAGCAATAACGTGCGCAGCGCAATCAATTCAGAGTGGAGCGGCGCATCCGGGGCGGTGTGTCCGTTAATCGTCAGGCGCCCGTAGCGTAAATAATCACGCAGCGGCTGCCAGCGATGACTGGCGGCATGGTGCCGCTTGCGCTGCTGCTGGACCAGTTCGTGCAAAATGACCAGCAATTCAAAATGGCCAGCATGCGGTTGAGGTATGGCGGCCTGCATCAACATCGTTAACAACAGGACATAGTCAATGGCGCTACGGGCGCTGATAGCCATCAGCGTTTCCTGCACGAACTGACGTCGGCTGAAATGGCTACCTGAATTGACCAGTAGCCATGCCAGCAACACTTCCCATATAAGCCGCCGTGGATGTTGACGCTGGCGCAACAGCGCCTGAGTACGCGTAATGTGCGTCATGATAAAGCGGTGATCGCGCGGCTCCAGAACGGCCACCAGTTGCGCCAGCTGGGGCGTGCTCAAACGCTGTAACAGATAATCACGCACCTGCGACGCGCGACCCTCTTCACGCAGGATACCTGCCGTTCGCGCCCGGTCTTTGGCGGCAAGTTGCGCCAGCAACTCCGCCAGATGGACCACATCGCTATTGTGACGCCAGTTGTCGGCGCGATGATGCAACAGGCGCTGGAACTGCAACCACAGGTCATCGTCATTGGGTTGCATCATCGCGGGCGCGGGCGCGTGAATCTCCTCACGTTGCAAATCGGCCAGCACCTGCAAAAAGACCGGTGCGACCCGCCCGCTAATCTGCAGGCGATCAACCGCCTGCGCCAGGCCTGCCACAAGCTGGCGGAAATCCAGCTGATAGTGCTGCGCCATTTGCCAGAGCGTGGCGCGGACAAACTGGCGGGTATTGAATAACGTTCCGCGCTCAACCAGCAGGTGGGTAAGGATCCAGTACCACAGTTGCCCGCTGAACCCACTGTCCTGGCGCAGAACAATGCGCTGTTGTTGCTGGCAGGCGACAACCCTGTCGGCATAGTGGCAGATAAACCCCGCGTGCCACGGCTCAAGTCGCCTGATGGTCTGCCGGATATGTCTGTCGCTCCACTGCCAGGCCATGCGCCGACGCGCAACGTCTCCTTGCCCCACGTCGCGGATCATCCTGGTGAAAGCGTGCGCGTCCCCTTGTAATAGCTGCTCCACCAGTGGCTGCAATGAGAGACGCTCGCTGCGCCACCAGGGCGATGTGCCGTGGAGTAAAAACCAGCGCAACGCGTCCAGATCGGTCATCTCACCCGCCACCGCGTGGCCCGGCAATACCGATGCCGGGAGAAAACGCACCTCCTGGTGGTGAAACGCCCGGCTTAGCGCCTCCTCCAGCGCGGTTTCAAAGCGCTGCGCTAACGTCTCGTCCAGTGTATTGAGATCAATGGTCCCTAAGTCCAGCTCAAGTGACTCAATACGCCAGCGTTCAGTAGCAGGGCAATGCCTGGTGAAAAAGCGCGCCAGAATAGCGGGCATTACCTGCTGGCTCCACTGACTGATCGCATTTTGCAACGCAACGGCGCAGGACGGCTGATCAAAGCGCGTCTGCCACTCACAGCGAGCGATCATATGCTCAGGCGCCGTCATCTGACCTCCCGCTGCCCACGGTTTGCAGGGCCTTGAGAAGTGCCGGGATCGCCTCAGACAAAGCGGCCTGCGGGGAGGCTGTCACATCCGGCAACCGCAGGTTATACCACTGACACCAGGCGTTGATGAGCGCCGCCATTTGCCCGACATTGCACCGCTGAATACGCAGAGCGATATGCCCTGGCCAGTGCAACTGGCGCAGCATATCCAGGCTTTGCAAAAAGGCGGGATTGCCGGTCAGCGTCACATAATCTGGCAGCACCAGCGTGGCCGAAAGCCCGCTCATCGGCGTCTCGTCATCCGGCGGCGTTACGCAAGGGTCTGTCTGCAGTAAACCCTCTTCTACCAGCACCATGCCCTGGCGATCGGCCCCCAGCCAGGCCAGTTGATCAACATACTGCTGCAAGTCACTGGCCGTCAGCGACGGTGTATCCGGCAGTTGCAGCACGCACTGGCTTCCGATGAATAACGCAAAACCCACGGCGTTTTTTTGCATCGACACGTCGCCGGTGATTGGATCATCCCGTTCGGATTGCCGGAACGGTGTCGCGCAGCCTGCCGACAACCACTCAATAAACAGCGGCTGATCTAATAAGCGCGCCAGCGTGGCGGCCAGCAGACGCAAATGCGCAGGCAGGCCTGACAAAATGGCACATTTCAGTTCAAAGGTGCTGAAATCGGCAAAGGCTTGCTCCGGCAAATGGCTCTGGCGTTCAAGCTTTGCCAGATCCCATTGTCCGTCATGCCGACACACCTCATCTTCATTACGCACCCGTTCGATAATGCGGCGATTGCCGTCTTCGCGCAAAATCGCCTCTTTCAGGTGCAAACGCCACCGGAGAATCGTCTGCAGGGTAAGATGCGCGTCGTTGCTGCCGCTGGCCGGAAGAGTTACCCTGGCGCACGCGGCGGTAATGGCCTTCGGGCTGTCGAAGCTTTTCAGATATAAGGCATCGATTAACGGTGCTATCGATGGCGGACAGGCCATCTTCCACTGGCGATAGTCTGTCTGTGAAAGACGATAGCGCCCGGGCGGCGTAACGGGTGCGGCAAGCCAGCTATCGCCCGCCTGCGCCCGGCGGGACGAGAGCGCCTGTAAATTGAGCAGCCAGGTGCTTTTCACCCTGATTCGGGTTTTCAGCATACCGCCAGACCACTGCAGAGCATCAATCATGGCATTGTACAGATCAGCCGGTTCACCGTGGCGCGCCAGAAGGTGGCTGAGCATCTCATCGCGGCGCTGCTCCGCGCTTTCTGTACTCTCCATCGCCTGTACCAGGCCATAGTGATACGCGTTAAAGGGGTCACGCTGAAAACGTTGCCAGGCCAGTTGCGATTGCAGGCGGGCATCGGCGGGGTCATCCGGCGCGATATAGTGAAAGCGCTCGCCGCCCAGTAGCAGCGCCTGGACATCGGGCACGTTATACAACGGCTGGCAAAACAGGGTCCGGATAGCAGGCTGGTCGGGGATCCCGCGCAGCGGATCCGGCCGGGTCAATAAGGTTCCGACATCCTCCGGTCCGCTGACAGGCGCTCGGGTGAAGCCAAATGAGAACAGATTGCCCAGGTTGGCCAGTTGCGCAAACTGGTTAGCCATCACCTGATCGAAAAGCATCAGGTATCCTTTGAGCTGCCGCGCCTGCGCGACCCGGTAGTCCGGCGTATCGGCCTGCAAGGAGTTCGGCCCGATAGCATAGATATTGGGAAAGGTGTTCTGTACCGAGTAATACGCCGCGATATTGCGATAGCGCCCGGTCGGTAACGCAGGCGCGATATCAATTTTCGCGTCAATGCTGCTGCTCTGGTGGCGGGCCTGCAGTTGTGCCAGCGCATTCAGCGCCGCGTGCTGCGCCGCTGCCCCGGCAGAGGGGGTCTCCGTTTGTGTGGATGACGGCGTAAAATGAAGCCGCGCAACACATCCATCCTGCACCGGGATACTGTCGGGCTCGCCGTCTTGCGCATCGCTAAACCGACACCCCGCCACCCCCTCCACGCCTTTAATGCCGCTGATACAGACCACAACGTCCATCAGGCGGATAACGCTGCGTTTTTGCGCCGTCAGAGTCCCACTGACTATCCAGCCGTTGTGCATTTCCGGTCCGTTGAAAATTGCGCTGGCATCCAGCCCCTGCGCACGTAACTCTCGATAGCCGCAGCGCCGGACAAGTGGCGCACATAGCCCGCCAGCGCCTGATTGATTTGTGCGTACACTTGCTGTGCATCGGCATCCGGCGCCATAAACAGCGTGGCGGTGACGTTAATGATCTGCGCTTTGAGCAGCGTGGGAGGCAGAAAGCCTTCACCGAGATTACGCTGGCCGTTAAGCAGTCTGTCGATCCGCGCCAGCAGACGATCCACGGCATCGTCTTGCGCAGGCAGAGACTTGTCCGCGACATCGACCTCCACCTGATACCAGCCGGTTGGCGTTTGCCCGCGCAGCTGCGGCGTCAGGTAGACATTATCCACCTCCGGCACGTTATCCAGCACCAGTCGCTGATAGTCCTCAGGGGTAACGGGACCGCTGGTCAGAATCTCCTGAGCGGCAAAAAATTGCTGCGTCCAGGCGATACGCTGGTCGGGACCGGTAAGCACATCTTCAATCGGGAAACTGTTCACATAGCCCAGTTCGGTCAGGGCATAGCAAAGCTGCTCAAGAATAGTGACGCCCGGATCGCTGTCGTTGTAATTGCTCCAGGTCTGGCCCGCCATCGCTTTAAGGTAGCGAATGCCCTCCTGTTTGAGAAAAGCGATGTTTTGCTCCGCAGGCAACGGGCCGGACTGAATATGGTTTTGCATCACCTGTTGCGCCAGCGGGACCGCCGGAGTCATTTCGCTCATCACCAGGCCTCCGATAACGTATTCTGCGGCATCGATAACGTTGCGCTGGCGGCAGCAAGCGCAGGTCCGTCGCTACTTGCGCGGATAAATGTCAGTTGATGCGTGAGGGCCGATACCAGTACCCGGCGCGCATCGGTGGGTACCAGCAGGCCGTCTGTGGCATAGCTTTCCTCACCGTTGTCGGCCCCTGATTTGCACAGTTGCAAACGCTGTACGGCGGTCACCCCGTCAAAGCTGGCTAAAAAGCTCAACACCGCGCCATGGCTGACCCCGGACGAGACGGAGTATTGCGCCTGCGCCGCCGCTATCCATGGCGAAAGAAACAGGGTTATGCCCTGAGTCAGTGATTGCATCAGATCGTTAGCATTGACCCAGGCACCGATAACTAACGTGGCTATTACCTGAACCGGTTCATACTGGAAGTTACAGACCGACACCTGCGCCATTGCCGATAAGCGGCGGGCGAGATATTGCCGGATAAGCTGCAAACCATCCGCAGAGACCGCCGGACGAAGCGCGCCGATAGCGCCAGCGTTGTCATACCGGGGGATCACACCAACACAGACATCGCCAGGGCGTGTCGCGGGCAATATCCGGGTATAAAACGCGCCGGGGAAGACCTCGCGTGTCAGAGTCAGGCTATCCCACTGGCTGCTCAGGCGATCTTTCGTCCTGAGCCGCTGGCTCACCCGCTGGCGAAACATAATAGTGTCTTCTGCCGGGCTGCCGCCGATGGAGTCAAACGGCTGAATAACCCCGGCAATTGCGGGCTGCGTGATAAGCGGTGCGACAATACTGCCTGCCGGCAATTTTGGCTGCTCGCCAGGTGACAACGTCACGTTAAGCTGGCGTTGCACCCGTACCGCTAGCGTATTGCAGTAGACCACCTGTACCCGTTGCGCGACATTTTGCGTCATCAGCAGCCAGCCGCAGGGCTGCCCTGGAGTCACTTGCGCGGTCAGCACCGGAGAGTCCAGCGCCATGTCCTGCGGCAGGTCAAGCACCATGATGCCGGAACGGCGCAGTCCGCCCGTCTCATCACTTACCACGCTGAGCGCCTGCCAGCCGTTTACGCTCCAGTAAAAGAGCTGGATCTCTGCCGTCGCCCCCTCCGGGTCGACCTCCTGCGTCAGTTCAATAAACAGGCTCAGACGGCACGGCACCGCCACCTGGGCGAGAGAGAAAAACAGCGAACCCGCAGCCTGATTAACACCCTGGAAAAGCGCCAGTCCGGGGGCGTGAGTCGCCCCAGGTTGTAATGCCATCGTTGCCAGCGAGAGTTGCGCACGCTCTTCTCCTGCCAGCTTGCGAAAATAGCAGTAGTCCGTCAGCGTCCCCTGATGAATAAGCGTGAAGTCCGTGTTTGTCGTCAGCGGACGGGTGAAATCGAGATATTGGCTCGCCTGATAATTGACCAGCGCCCGGTTGGCTTTCGGCACCCAGGGCAGGTTCGGCATCGGTGTGGTATCACTTTTACCAAACAGCGACATCAGCGCTTTGGCATTCTCAAGGCTGATATCCGCCACCAGTTGCGGATAGAGGTTAAAACCAAACCCCGGCCCTGGCGCAATCAGGGTCATACGCATACCCGGCCCCGTCGACGCACTCTGCGTGTTCCAGCTAAGCGCCGTCGGGAAGCGAAATGTCCAGGTGCTGGAGGGGGCATTGAGGCAGGTTTTCCCCGTTTCCCGTTGGGCAAAGAGTCCGCCAGGCAGCTGTGGTTCGGTCGCGTAAAAGGTATAGGGCGTGCTGTGCAGCCGCTGCCAGATCCGCTGCCACCATGAGCGACGGGCGGCTGATGCTGGCGGTGGCGGTTCAGCGCCAGAAGGCGGCGCGATCGTTAACATCGCCGGTAATATCTGCCAGCCCATGGCGCTGTTTGCCTGCCAGGTTACGCGAAAGGCGCTGTTGCTCCAGGTTTTTGCCTCTTCGTCGTCCTCATCCGCCCAGTGGTTCCAGGTGGCGTAATACCCGGCAAAATCGGGCGGCTGATTATCCCAGAACAGTTGCAGACTCAGCCCGCTGAGGGGTTTGCCGAACAACTCCGGCGCGTTGAGATAACAGTGATGCCCCACCTCCGGGATCGGGCCAAAAACGGGCATCACTTTATCCGCTGCCATCGGCCCATTGTCATTACTGAGGCTAAACGCCTCGCTCTGTGTCACGTTAACCGTAATGGTCAGACTGAGCAGACGCGGTGGCTTTCGCAAATCGACCTGCGCGGGCAGAGTCACCCGGCAACAGGGCGCTGTGTCGGCAAAGAGTCCGACGGAGCCAGCGGTGAAGGCCGACACGGGGGGAAAGGCGCAGTCCAGGGTCAGCGTGAGCACCAGTTGTTGCGCGTTATCGCCCTGCTGCCACACGCCATACGCCGTTGCATCGAGCCACTGCTGCGCGCCGCTTAAGGCGATAGCCGCCCGCTGCCAGGGGCCAGCATCGACCGTCTGCGCGAAGGTAAAGGTCAGCGTCACCTCGCGCGTCCCGCTGGCCAGCCATAACATTGAGCTGGCAAAGGCGAACCCCTGGGGTTGGGTCTGTGGCGCACTGTTGCCAAACCAGTCGCTGGCCAGAACCGTATTATCGGCGTCCCGGCGGATCTGGTTTGCTGCCGCCAGCGTATTCACATACTGCTGCCAGTCGCCATTGTTATCCTTCGCGTAGCGGCTACTGATTATCGGACCGGGCCGGGCGGTGTTGATCTCCATCGCCTGCTGAGTTGCAAAGATAATCGGCTGCTTCTGGCTGTCCTGGCCTGCCATGAACGGCGTACCAGCAGGCAGGATCACGGGCGATATCCCCGCAACCGGCGTCAGACAGATCACCGTATGGTCAGGCAGCGCCGGGCGCTGTTGCTGGTGTAACAGCCGCTGATAATAAAAATCGAGATGACGGCGACTAAAAGAGTTGAGCCCCGCCCGGGAAAACTCCAGTAGCCGGTTAAACGCGATGATAAGCGACGTATCAGGGTAATCGTTCTGCTCTTCTCTTAATTCAGAAAAGGCGCGGTTTGCGTGGCTAATGACCTGAACAAAAAATGAAAAAACCTGCTGATAGAGTCTTTCCAGCGTACTGAGGACCTCTTGCGGTGAGCGCGGGCGGGAAAACTGCGCGCCGCGAAATTGCCACGCATCGCCAAACAGACTCAGATCAAGCTCCGGCAGGGGGCAGTCTGGCCAGGCCTGCGCCAGCCAAATCTGCATATCCACCCGCCGCCAGAGGCACGGCGAAAGGGTCGCATTTACCTCTTCACTGACGAATTTCTGCAACGGAAAAGTGACAGCGCTCTGCGGCAAATAGTGATGCCAGGTATTGATCTGCCCGAACATGCTGTCCAGCAGCGAAAACAGGTGCGCAACCGCCTGTTTATCTTCGTCATTCGGGCTGGCAGTCGCAGGCAACGCCTGAAGCTCTTTTAGCCGTTTCTGCAACTGGTTAAAACGAAAATGGAGCGGCTGATACGCCGTTTTACCCATCACCGCCAGCAGGATAGCCGGGTCTTTTAATACCAGCGCGCGCCAGTTTCCCGCCGCCTGGTTGTGCTCATCGTAAAACACGATAAGGTCCGCGATAGCGGCGACAAACGCCAGCCGATCGCGCATATCACGGCCATCGATGGCAATGCTATCGGGATCCAGACGCTGGTTGATGTCGCCCGCCAGGGCATCGATGTCAACGTTGATGCGCACCCTGCTGCTCCACGGTAAGATTCGTCCCTTCAAGCAGAGAGAACGGGAAGACATGGTTATGCCGCGAGTTGGTTTGCCTTATCAGATAACCAATATGGATAACCACCGTGGCGGGTTTTAGCTTAAAAGAGACGTCAATGGTTTCAACGGTGATTCGCGGCTCGTCATTAAGCAGCGTCAGGCGCACGGATTGGGTGATTTCATCTTTGAGGGTCGCATCCGGCTGGCGGAACAAAAAGCTGCGCAATTCGCTGCCAAAATAGGGCAACAGGCAGCGTTCGCCACGCGCGGTGCGCAGCACCAAATCGATGGACTGCTTGATATTATCGTGCGCGCTGTTCATCGACACCTGCCGGATTGCCCCGGAAAATACAGGGGGAAATTGCCAGCCGCGACCAAGAAAATCACTCTCACTCATCTCCTAGCCTCCAATAAATACCGTGAAATCGCCAATCACAATCGTTCCCCCGTGCGCCGTCTGATCCCCTACTCTGGCCGCCGGTAAACCACCAATGAAAACCGTTGCAGATCCCTTAATAATGGTGTCCGGCGGACCGACGCAAACCAGCATGTCACCCAGTCTGGCGGCGGGCAGCTTGCCAATGAGCACCGTCGGACACCCCACCTGAACGATGGGACCACCCACATGGGGTATCGGTGGAACCCCCGGCGTCACCATCGGACACTGATGAAAATCGGTCAGTCTTGCAGCAGGCGGCATGGTTGTCCCTCCTCTTAGTTGATCATGACGATTGCACCCTTAAGGGTCAGTTCCGCACCGCCCTGTACCTGCGCGCTGACACTGCCCTTCGCACTCAGGGCAATGTCGGCTTTGGCATTTACATTCATGCCAGAAACGGCAACATCGCCGGACGACGCCTTAATACTGACGCCCATATTTCCGCTGATATTGACCTGCTGGTCGGCATGAATGGTGATAGATGCGGGGCTTTTGAGTTCAATGCCGGATGACGACAGGGTGAAGGCATTTTTGTTTTGATCGGTGATGCTGATTTGCTGCTTTTTGTCGTCCAGCACAATGACATTGTTGGCTTTGGTGGTGATCGTCATGATGCTCTCTTTGTCATCAAAGACGATGCGCATTTCGCTGTGCGTGACGATAGCTTTTTTGCTGTTGTCCGCATCCGGTGTCAGGCCGCTGAAAGGGGCTCGTTTGCCGCTGTACAGGCTGCCGAGGATCACCGGGAAGCAGGGATCAAGATTAAGGAAGCCGACGATCACTTCATCGCCCACCTCCGGCAGGAAAAAGGCACCCACGCCGCTACTGGAATAAAAGTTGGCCATCCTCGCCCACACGCCGTGCCCTTCGGTATCAAAGAGCGGCAGCGTGACCAGAATCCGGTACGCATTGTCCGGGTCCTGATCGATTTTCTGCACCGTGGCGTTAAATAACCCTTCAACGCCGGGAAGCACTCCAGCCGCCGCCGGGGCCATTACCTCATGTTGCTGAACAAACCACAGGGAAGAGAGGCCCAGCGAGGCTTTGGTGAACCAGTTTCCCTCGGCGAATTCATGCTCAACGCCAGAGACGAAATAGTCGCCATCAAAGCGATCGCCAACGCCTGCCAGCGTCAGCCAGGCGCCCGGCGTTACCGCAGCGTTACCCGCCACACGCACCTCACCGGTGATTTTCGCCAGTTCGCTTTTCTGCATTTGCGCCTTCGACCACTCGGTCAGCGCGCCATTGTTGAGCGTAGCGGCAGACTGGAGAGTAAAGGCGGGTAGCCCCACCACCGCCGAGAGTTTTTTGCTGCTGATATTACCCGGCCCACTGAGGCTGTTGTTGGCCGTCGCGGAGATACATTTCTGGGTGGCGTAATCCCAGGCGCTGGCTTTCACCTCGGCGAGTTGAGTGACGGCGTCCATATCCGCGCTGAACTGATAGAGATTATCGCCGTAGGTCACCGTCAGTACCGACGTCGTGTTTTTGGTCGGCGAGAACACGGAAACTTTGCCGTTCAGCGTGCTGACTACCAGGCCATTCATGTCGGCGCGGCTGAGCATAAAATCCCAGTCGCTGCAGTAATACTGCACCAGTTCCGCCAGAGTCAGCGATGTGCTGGCAACGTCGCTACTTAACCCGGCCTGAGTGATCAGAGCGCTTATTACATCGCTGTCGGTTTTGTTCTGGTAGACCGTGCTGCGGCGACCAACGCTCATTTTGATCGCTTTATCGCAGCACTCTATCGACAAAATGGGGCCACTATTGCCCTCCACCTGCACTGACTGACGCGTAACAATGCCGGAAAAGACGCTTTTATTTTCGGTGTCATAACCCAGCGAGATGGTAATTTCCGCACCGGGTACAAAGGTTGACGAGGCGCTGACAGTAAAGTTTTCCGCGTTGGCGGAGCCATCAAGAATCTCCAGCGTGGCGCGGCCAATACGGTTAATCCGCTGGTCAATCTGAATGCGCAAAATCTGGTAATCGCCGGGAATCGCGCTGCCGTTGGCTGTGATCGTATAGCTTGCCAGGCCGCCAGAAGAAGGGTTAGCGCTCATGCGTCACCTCCCTGTGTTAACGGAGGAACCTGCAGCGAGGTGCCTGAGTTCAAATGGCGAAATTTATCGAGCTGGTTAAAGGCCGCCAGCTGAACATAGAACGATGGATCGCGATAAATGGCCTGGCTAATCTGCGGCAGGCTGTCACCATCCACGACGGTGATGCGGTGGGTCAAATCCGGTGACTTGCGATCCTCTTCTTTTGCCGCCGTTGCCGGGTCAAGGTAAGAGGTAAATTGCAGTGCCACTTTGGCACGCAGCGCGGTGCCATCGGGACGAAAAAAGGTATAGGTGGTATCAAAGACCTGTAGCACGCCCTTAAACGAGAGGCCCTGTCCCCAGTAGAGGATCACATAGTTTGGCCGGTGAATATTGCCGTTATAGTCATACACCGTCTTCTTGAGCTGGTTTATCTCATATGTCAGATCGGTACGGTTGCTGTCGACCACGCCGGTACAGTCAATCACCAGGTCAAAACTTAGTTGTTCCCCCGGTGTCGCCCGATATTTGGACGACAATTTGCCACTGCCAGGGGCCTGTTCTTCGTTGTAACTGACGCTGCGATTAATGCGAATTTGCTCAGGATTGAGGATCACGACATACTCCCCGCCGCTGACCTTGCTGGTGAATTTTTCATCACTGTAGGCCACCATCCTCATTTTCTTTATTCCACCCATTAGCCCTTCCTGATCGGTAACGTTTATCCGGTATATGCCGCAAGACCCTACGACTTAACGCTCCAGCGGATTTTTTCTTTCGCTCTTTTTGAGTTGGCGCAGACAAGCCTGAATCACCTGCTGCTTAATTACCTGTAGCTGCTGTGGATCTAACTGCGTCTGCGTTGGTTCGGATTGACTCTGAATCGCGGTTTTGATGACCAGTTCGCGTATCTCAACGGGCATAGCGGCCTCTCCCGGCGTTAGTAAGTGTCAAAATTGGGCATGTCGAAGTACTGATAGGCAAACTCCAGCGTTTCGATGAAAATTTCACTCTCCTGTGAACGTAAATTGCTGGCGGACCATTTCACCGGCCAGGCGGCGATAAAATTCCAGTCCATGCTGATATGACCATTCTCATCAAGTAGCCAGACCTTAATATCGCGGGTTTTGATAGGGGCGGAGAGCCCATTATCCAGCGTATCTTTCACCCAGCCGATCAGTGCTGATTCCGCATTGACCACCCCGCGCCGCAGCACCAGGTTCTGAAACGATGTCTGAGCGGGAAGACGGTACTTAAACCGGTTTTCCCCGCCGCATACCACCTCTTCGATACCCAGCTCCTTACTCAGGCCGCTCACCTCCTGGAAGGCGGCATCGCTGCCGCCCATCCCGGTGATCGAGACGCTGAAATAAAAACTGGTTTGCAGGTTATGATCCATTGGTCACAACGAGCTGTTCGTGGGCGATTTCCAGCGTATCCACAGCCACTTCATTGGCATCGGATTTCAAATCTGTGCAGGTGATTTTGGTCGGCCACGCATTGTTCAGTTGCCACTGCATGGTGACCGCCCCATTTTCATCGAGCAGTTTGATGAGTACCGTTCTGCGTTTTACGGTGTTCATCTTGATTTCATCCATCCAGTTCCAGAAGTTGTTGTCATTGACGAAGACCCCACGCTTCATCGTGATGTTGCCGTACTTGGCGATACCGGGCATTTTGATGGTCGAGAACAGCGTGCTGTTACTGTGTCGGTACTCGATCACCTGTACCTCTTTATCCATCCCCGAGACTTCCTGAAACGCTACCCCTTTGAGTTCCGAGCCCAGATCAACCTCAAACCGAAACTTGGGCATAGGCCAGGTTGTGCCTTCTTTGCTGCCGTCATCTGCCATGAGCATGCTCCTTAACAGTCGCTAATCAGTTAATTGACTTATTGATGTGTGAACAGGCCTGAACGCTTCACTTAGCCTGATTTCGCCATTTCCTGCTCAAAGGTGATGACGAGGAATTCTGCCGGACGCACAATGGCGACTTTCACGGTGACATTGAGGAAACCGTTCAGGATATCGTCCCCCGTCATGGTGGAGCCCAGGCCGCAAAAGACCTGAAACGCATCGTTTGCCGTGGCGCCTTGTAAACCGCCCTCTTTCCAGATATCGGTCAGGAAGCTGGAGATTTCGCTACGTACCGCAGCCCAGGTATTCGCCGTATTGGGTTCAAACACATACGCACGCGCTGCCAGTTTCACGGACTGTTCGAGGAAGGTCATGGTGCGGCGCACGGAGATGTAGCGCCAGTCCTGGCTGTTGCCATCGAGCGTTCTCGCTCCCCAAATCAGAATGCCCTGTCCGTTGAAAAAGCGGATAGCATTGATGGACTTACCTGATACCGCGTCAATATTGAGATCCGCCTGTTGAGCATCGGTTAAGCGAATGGGTAATCGCGCCGCCCCGACGATGCTGGTATTAGCCGGGGAATTCCAGACGCCGTTCAGGTTGTCATTAACGGTATAGACCCCGGCCATCGCGCCGCTCGGCGGCAACAGGTTGGAGCAGTTCAGTACGTTCGTGATGATTTGCGAATAGGTTTTTGAGGCGTTAAGCAGCGCAGCATTAAGCTGCGAGTTGGTCATCGGGTTGGTTTGCGGCGGTGTTTCAATCATCCCGAGGATCTTCGCCACCACCGGGTCCTGCGCCGATGGCGGGTTAATCACCGCCCCCAGTTGTTTAATGTCGCCGCCGAACAGGTTAGTGAAATTGATATCACTGCCCTGCATGATGGTTGTGCCAATAAAGGGATAATAAGCAACGCCGTAATTCAGCCCGTTTGACCCGGTACTATTGCGAAACGCTTCAATGTCATTGGTGTACATAATCGGATCAGGCGTATCGCCGCCGATAATATCGAACAGACAGACTGCGGTCTGCAACTCAGCCGCCTGCAGCAACATACTCTGCATCAGGGTGCCGTTATCCGCCGGGGCAAGCAGCGTGGCTTCCGGGCAGATGTACATGGTGGGTTCCTGTTCGTTTTGCAGCAGCGCCAGACCGGCTTGCAGATCGGCGAGTTTCACGTTCGGGTTAACGATTTGCGCCCCCACATCGCCGGGTTTGCCGCTGGACTCTCCATAGCTGCCGACCGAGACAATATACGCATCACCGCCGCCGTTGAGATAGAACAGACGAATGCTGTTATAGAGGTAGTAGATGGTGTTCGGGTCCGGCACTATCGAATAATATGTGCCGTTCAATAACAGGTACTCCCCCTTTTCCGGCTGCGTTTTTTGCGCCACCAGATAGTACTCAGGGTTATACTGCGACGCAGGATCCGCAGGCGGCTGCGGATTCGCATTCATATAGATGGCCTGAAATTCGGCAAAAGAGGTGATCTTCTGCGCCCTGTTGTAGTAGGACTTGCCCTGATACTGCGCGTTGGGTGTATAGCCGATAAAGGCCGGAACCGCGGTGGCGACAGGGACCACCGAGTTCGGAAAGGCATTCAACTCGTTGATATACACACCCGGAGTTTTGATATTGGATGCTAGCATGTCGTGGTTTTCCTTTGGTTCTCTGAGTGAAAATCCTGTACTGCATGTCGTTAACCTGAAAAGGCATTAGCCCAAATACATCAGTATCCGACCCCTGTTCGCCTGCGGGTGATGCGTGTTGCGCCCCTTTCATCAGACATACACATACATAACCGACACGGGCTGCTGATCCGCGCAATACGCGGTAAATAAACGATCTGCCGCAGGCGTTGGCAGCACAGACATCACCGTCTGCTGTCGGCTACGCCCGCTCTGCGTCTGGGTTCGCGCAATATCCACTAAAGCAAAGCGTTGTGGCGGCACCTGTTGCAGGGTAATCGCTGAGGTGCTGCGGGTTACCCAGCCATTTTGTCCATCGTCATCCCCGCTATGTATGCTGGCGGGGTTGAATGCGATCTGCCCTGATGCGTCCACAATCTGCGGGTTTTGCAACCGTCGCTGTCCCCGCGGAATCAGGCGATATTCCCAGACGGTAGCGCGCGCCAAAAGCGTCACCGTAAAAGCCTGCCGGGAGAGCAAATCCGCCGGATAGAGACAGATTTCACCCGTCGCAATAGCAGGCGCGATCTGCGCTTGCGCAGGCCCCATAATCATCGCGCCCGGCATCTGCCTGTCGGCGGTAATACGCTGACTACTGAACCCGAGTACCCCTTTCCAGTCGCCGGGTAGTACCGTGACCGCCAGTAACCAGGTACTCTGCTGCACCAGCCAGAAACGAAATGGACTACAGGCATCCTGAGAAACGCAATACTGCAAAAATGCCGTTCTGCCCGTTGGGGCATAGCCATAGATGCGCCATACATTGCCCGATGCCACCAGGCTCAGTCCCAGACGCCGCATAGCTTCACTGGTGTTTTGATCCGGCAATAGCGTGGCGTCACGCCAGACACAGTCCGGGAAAAACTGATGCTGCAAGGTAATTTCCGCTATCACAAACATCAGCGTCCGGCCTGCGCCTAGCTGCTAACCTGCCTGAGCACGGGCGCTTCCCCGTTAATCTGGTTAGCCTGAATCGCGATATGGCGGATTTTGTAAATGATCGATGGCTGATACCGCGCGCCTAAGGCGCTCCAGAGGTTGTGCGTGTTTTCGTAAGGTGAATTTTCAATTTCAAACTGCAACTGTTCGATGCCATCCGGGATGTCGGGAAAATTCTGCCGTTTGATAATGGGATTTGCCTGGAAAAAGGCGATTACCGCCGAGAGAAAGCGCAACGATTCGCTATAGTCATCAAAGCTGGCGGTAAGCAAGACATCCAGATTAAATCTCACCGTTGGCATCATCTGCCTGACGATATTATTTTTTGTATCTGGCGCGGTGCGGGTGCCATAAAATGGTTTGCTGGTTTCATGTTCCAGATTGATAAGCGTCAGCACTAATTTATTCTGATTTTTTAAAGGCAAGCCGCCGCTCGAATCGACCAGATTATTTAAAACAACCATATTCCCGGCAATATCGAACTGGTTGCGTAATTGCTGATCAAGAATGTTCTTCACATAACTCAGCGCATCATCAATCATGTAACATCCTTAATGAGTAAATTGCAAGTCGTCACACGCCGAACCGCTAACCCGGCACTCTTTAATGTTTGCCTGCAAACAGTCATTAACTCAGACAGCACGAGCCCATAAAATAAAGACAATAGTATTCGGTGCCTTTAATTTTAAAGACAAGACTGTTCCCCTGTAAAAACAGACAGCAGGAACTCTTTTATCGCGAACCGTGATGAGCTGTATGCAAATTCAATGGGCAAGACCTCCCATACAATAAGAAATGCGTTCTTATCGCTGTTATTTATATGTAAAATGAGAAAGCAAGTAGCATATCGGCATGATTCACATGCAACGATGTTTTTTCAGTATAAGCGGGAAATCAGAAAATTCTATAAAATTATTAAAAAAACACCTCCAGCAGTAAAGTTGATATATTTCATACAGATACACAGATATTTCCTTATCCTAAATCTCACAGAAAGGGAGTCAAAGACGCGACAGAAATACAGGCGTGGCGCGCCATACAGGGCAAAAAATATGTCAAAAGACAGCATCTAAAAAGCACGCCTGAATTTACAAAAAAAATAGACAGGCAATTCCCGACAAGTGATTTTAGTCAACCATTTCTTTATTGCTTACGGAAAGTTTAGTCGCAGTAAAACCATCCTGAAACTATAAGATTAATTATTTGTCAGTCCTTATCTTAACGTTACACGTCAGACCAGATATTCGCCTGTCAGGGCACAGCCATTCAGAATAAGCGCTAAGAATATATTCAACCTTGAGGGTAGAAGACAAAGATAAAAATTGATATGCTTTGATAAATACACCGATAACCTGTCATAATGCGGCAGGTAAATTGTAATATGCAAAAACCACTTGCTTGCGAGCCCCCCATTTCGAATATCATTCCTCAAAATGGTGCCAGGACGCCGAATGCAAAAAAGATAAAATTGCCCTCAAAATGTCACCAGAAAATTATGTCGGGTGTTATTATTGACAACGTCATGCATTAGCGACAGAACCCAGGCATGACGTTATCGATATTATGCTTTCACTACGGCCTTACTTTTATCCAGTAAAAAAGGACGCAAATACCCGACGGTGTTTGACAATAAAATGACCTCAACTGGCAGATCTATTTTCAACACTTCGGTGACATACTGGCGACGCGCCTGCATACGTGCCCATACCTGCGGATACGCCCGCGCCAGTTCATCGCGTAGCGCCTCATCGGCCAGGCCAACGGTATCTTCAATGCTACAACCGCCATAACCTGCCACCGAGGGAATAATATCAATTTGCAGCAACATGCCACTTTCCAGACGCGCCGCAGAACCGGGGTAAACCGGCGAGCTAAGCCACTCTTCATCGGCAACCAGATGACCGGGATTGAGATGCCAGTGCCAGCGATCTTTCGGTAACACCGACTCAATCAGACGGTAGACCTCCGCGCCCGTCACGCCAGGACGGATAAACTCAAGCCATTTGACCACAGCGTGATAGTAGGGAATGGCTACACGGGTCAGGTAATCGGCAACCGGCGCCGCCAGCTCATTTTCACTGGCAACAACGTAGGCCGAGCGGCTGGTTAACCCGCCTTTGTAACCGACGGTCAGGGAAAACTTATCGCCGCGAGCGATGACCTTATCCGTTGGGTACAGACAAGCGTGAGCAAAGCGGTCGCCGGTTGCCGCAATCATCACCACGTTGTTGGGTTGCCCCCACCCCGCCAGATGATGACCAATCTCTTTTTCACGCCGCCCTGGCTCCACGGCATTGAGCGCCGTAAGCAACCGGGTGGATGCGAGATTTGCGCCATATTCATAAAAAGCGATTTCGCAGGCGCTGTTAAGCCGCCGTACCCCCTGCTCAGAAGAGATAAACAGTCCGGTGGCATTGTGCACCCTTTCCCGCCCGCCTGCCGCGCTGAACACCGCATCGAGAATAAACGCCGGAACATCAAACAGCGCTGAATGACCTGTGAATAATTTCCAGCCCACCACACCCACGCAGGACGCGTCGCTGATACCGCACGAGGCGAGCAACCCGGCCAGCGGCGTATCCCCTTCCATTGGCTGGTTGGGTAAGGAGAAGAGCGGCGTATGCAGACATCTGCCGCCGTTACGCGCATGGGGCACCAGCTTGAGGTTCTCATTACCCATGATGTAGCTCAGCTCGCCTCCGGCATTCACCACCAGCAGCGCTTCCTCAAAACGGGGAATAAACCCGGCAAGATATTCAAAATTGGCGCCGTGCTCTTTGTCGGCATAGATAACCAGATGGGTAAAACCGCTGGCCTGCATCGCCAGCAGGACATTACGCAACCGCTGTTTCATGGTCTCGTCAGAAAGGACGGGGTAAGCAATATCCGGGTAGGTTTGCGGCGCAGGTATTGTCTGCAGGTGATAGCGCGGAACCGTTGTCATGGCGTCATTCCTTATGCGGCGGGAAAAGATCCTGATTGCTCTACGCCGTTGTGTTGACCAGAGCATTCTGACCATCAATACGTTGCGACAACATATCATGGAACAGACGGGTCGCCATGGATAACGTCCGTTGACGGGGTAGACAGAGATCGACCTTCACTTTGCCCATTAAGGGATCGGCCAGCGGTACCGCCACAAACATTGCCTGGCTGTCCCTCTCCTGCTGATGTAGCTGAGGCAAAATAAGCAGCGTCCTGCCCTGCAGTGCCAGCGTCTTTTGCACCTCCATCGAGCTGGTAATAAAGCGCATATCAAAATGGACGGCTTCGCGTCTGGCTGCGGACTCCAGTAACTGGCGCACGGCATAGTTGGCGGGGGGAATGGCAATCGGATGAGCGGCAATCTCTTTCAGGGTCAGCCGCGACTTCGTCGCCAGCGGGTGATGGGCCGCCATCAGCACCTTGTGCTCCAGATGACAACAATGCGTCACCTGAATCTCCGCGCTGACCGGCGTGTAAAAGGCCAGCGCAACATCAGCGTGTCCACTAATAAGCTGTTCGGCAATATAAGGGGCGCTGCCGGTGTCAATTTCAAACGACACCTCCGGGTTATGCTGACCAAACGCTGCAATGACAGGGGCGATAAACAGCGCCACCAGGCTCTCGGCGGCGCATATTTTTACCGTACCGGAAACCACGCTGCGCCTGGAGGTAATGCGCGCCTTCACCGACTCCAGCTCCCGCAATGTGGCGTCCACCGCCTGCGCCAGTAACTCCCCTTCGCGGGTCAGTTTAATACCGCGCGGGCCCCGTTCAATCAATTGGGCGCCATAATAGTGTTCCAGAATATCGATTTGCCGCGTCACGGCTCCTGGCGCGACAAATAACTTATCAGCAGCTTCACGAAAAGAAGCAGACTTTGCGACCTGACTAAAATATTTCAGCGCCCGTAATTGCATTGTCTCTCCCGCTGGATGAAACCCTTGCTGCGACCTTATTACGCCTGAGAAATATTGGCAAACATCGCCATAATGACTGTGCTATTGCACCCTTAGTAAGCACAGAGCGCCATTTCTGTGCATTCACTCATCCATTTTCACAAGCCCATACCCTGTAATGGGCTCTCTATGCGGCATAACCTGTCAATAACCGTCGTTTTATTTTGGCGCGTATTTACCCAACCAGGCACATTTTAAGTGCACCTGCTGACGCGTATATTTATCGGCGCAAAATTGTAATTTCGGGTTTAATTATAATTTGCAATATAAACAATTAGTTATATTAAATCATATTATTTTCTTATTCATTCACTCTGTCGTCAGTGCCTACTTTTTTTAAACACTGACCTCGCCTTATTGTGATAGTGGGCGGATCTGCGCCCTGTTATATGTCTGCTATGTCTTTTCACCTTTCATTCGCCTGAACATATTGAGGAAGGCCATACGATGACAAACGAAATAAGTCATAGCGCTTCGAAACCAAAAGCATCGCGCAAAGAAGTCGTTGCTGTTGTGCTTGGCGCTGCGGTTGAGTTTTTCGATTTCAGTGCTTATGCCACCTTTGCCGTGATGATCGGTAATATTTTCTTCCCCTCAGATAACCCCTTTACCAGCCTTTTATTGTCAGTCTCTGTTTTCGGTATCGGTTTTATTGTCCGCCCGCTTGGCGCCATATTTATTGGCAGCTATGCCGACCGCGTGGGACGTAAACCGGCAATGCTACTCACTATGGTCTTTATGACCATCGGCACCGGCGGGCTGGTCTTCCTGCCCGGCTATGAAACCATTGGGATGGCGGCCCCTGTCCTGCTGGTGCTTGTTCGCATGCTGCAAGGGTTGGCCTGGGGCGGCGAAGCAGGTCCGGCGACAACGTTTATTATGGAGGCTGCGCCGCAAGGCAAACGGGCGTTCTACACCAGCTGGCAAATCGTCGCGCAGGGGCTGGCGGGGATCAGTGCTGGCGTGATTGGTTATACCCTGACAGTCATCCTGACGCCGGAGCAACTCTCCGCCTGGGGCTGGCGTGTGCCTTTCGCGTTTGGACTGATAATCCTGCCCATTGCCATCTACCTGCGCCGTAACCTTAACGAGACGTTCACCAGCGAGAACAGCGCCGCCAGTAACTCCACCGGCAGCCTGCTCGGTGAGGTGATGCGTAACTACCGCGGTCTGATTCTGGTGGGCATTTTTATTCTTTCAGGCAGTACCATCACGCAATATTTTCTCAATTACATGACCACTTATGCCCTCAAAGAGCTGGCCTTTGCGCCGGGTACGGCGATGGTGTCGACCATTCTTATCGGCGTGTGCGTGGTGGTCTTTTCGCTGGTGGGTGGCTGGATGGCAGATCGCTTCGGGCGCAAGATAACCATCATCGCGCCGCGCCTGATTCTGCTGCTCCTGCTGCTACCGGGCCTTGAGATGATCAATGCCTGGCGCAGTGAAGGCGTTTTCTTTGCCATCATCACCCTCTTTGCCGCGCTGCAATGTATCAGCGGCTCCGGCGTGCTGGTGGTACTGTGCGAAAACTTCCCGCGCTATATCCGCTCAACCGGTTTTTCCATCGCGTTTGCCTTCGGTATCACGCTGTTTGGCGGGACGGCGCAAATTGTCTTTTCGTGGCTGATTAAATGGACTGGCGATCCGGTCTCCCCAGGCTACTACCTTATCGCCGCCAATATCCTCTGCCTCGTGGCGACGTTGATGCTTAAAGAACGCATCCCCCATAACGCCACCCGCCGCATTAAAGCGCCGCAGGGCAAAATCCAGTTTGCGAAGGAGAAATCACAATGAACACCGTACTGAGCTGGGATGAGTGGGCCGCCTGCGACGCCACCGCGCTGGCAGAACTGGTTGGACGCGGCGAGGTCAGCGCCCGCGAACTGGCCCTACAGGCACAGGCTGCGACGCAGCGGGTTAACCCGCAAATCAGTGCTGTTGTGGAGCTGTTTGATGATGCCATCGACCAGCCGGAAACCGACGGCACCTGTCTTGAGGGGCCATTTAAGGGCGTTCCTTTCCTGATGAAAGACTTAGGACCAGGGATAAAGGGGCGTTTACAGGAGCAGGGCTCCGCATTTTTGCGCGGCAATCGACCGACCGAAGACGCCTTTTTGACCACGCAAATTCGCCATGCCGGGCTTAATATTATCGGCCGCAGCGCCACGCCGGAGTTTGGCGTCTGCGGATCGGCGGAAAACCCGGCTATTTACGTAACGCGCAGCCCGTGGAACACGCAATACACCACCTTCGGCTCCTCCGCAGGCGCCTGCGCTTCGGTGGCCGCCGGAATTATTCCCCTCGCCCACGCCACCGATGGCGGCGGTTCCATTCGCATTCCGGCGGGGTCCAATGGCCTTATCGGTCTGAAAAGTAGCCGGGGAGTCTTCTCCATTGGCCCGGCGCTGTCGGATATCACCGGTTATGTCTCAACGCAAGGCTGTGTAAGTCGCAGCGTGCGCGACACGGCGCGCTTTGTCGACAGTTGCCGGGGCGGCGCGCCAGGGGAGTTTATGCCTTACTGGCAACCCCCGCAGACATGTAGCGAGATGATCACCCGCGATCCGGCGCCGCTGCGCATTGCCGTGTCTCATGAGTGGGGGAATTACCGCTCGACGCCGCACTTTGTTGCGGAGCTGGAAAAAACAACGCGTCTGCTTGAGGAACTGGGGCATCAGGTGGAATGGGTGACGCCGGACATTCCGTTTGAAGAGGCGTTTGCCGCGCAGACTGCCTGTTATATCAGCAACTTTGCACAATTTATTCAGCGGCTGCTGGAAAAAAACAATCTTAGCGCCCCGCCGGAAGATAAAGTCGAACCGATGAATATCCGCATCTGGCAAAAAGGGATAAATATGTCCTATAGCGAGCGCTGGAAAATGCAGGATGCGTTTAACCAGATCTCCCGCAAACTGGGGGCATTTTTCCAGACATGGGATCTGATCCTGACGCCGACATTTTCTAAACCTACGCCTCTGCTCGGTGAGAAAAAGTACCTGACGCTCAGCGATAACCCGGACGTCATGGATTGGTTCTATTCGCTGTGGGATATCTTCTCCTACACCCCGCTCGCCAGTTTAACCGGCACACCGGGCATCTCGTTGCCGCTGGCCTGGCAACAATCCGGTCTGCCGCTCGGGATGCATTTCCAGACGCGCCAGGGTAACGATGGGCTGCTGTTACAACTGGCGGCCCAGCTTGAGCGCGCATCCGGCGGGCGGTTTATCAGCAACACCACGCCGCAGGTGCACGTCACGCGTTAACACCGGACCGGTAAAACAAATGGCCGGAGCGCATCACTGCCGCTCCGGCCTGAATCAATTTGAAAAGCAGAGCTTTTTTATTCAAGTATTTATTATTGTTTTGGTGAGTTATCCCCTATAAGCTCGCATCTGGTAGAATCAATTAATATTATCTCTTTTAAGACCATTTATTTGATTATTGATCCCCAATAATAGTTTACCCAATAAATACTGCGTGTATTCCTCCGCATCAAATCGAATAATCGTTGCCTCACTGATTTTTTCAAAATAGGGAATCCCTGTTTCTTTTGCATACAAATACTCCAATTTACTTTTCGCAAATGTTGCAGCTTCAAATGCGACAAGTTCATAGCGCTCTTTAATCAAAAAAGTCTCAATTGACTTATTAGTACGATCACATAAAGTATCAACATTGGTATTTACAATAAGTCCTTCCGGGGCAGCACATACATCTTTTTCAAGATTTACCACCCCGCGCACATGAGAAAAACTAAAACTAATGTTTTCATCATCCCATAAGGGATTCAAATGCGGGATTTTAAAAAAATCCTTTTTCCCTTTCAGATTTGAATTGCATGTATAGCAACTAGGTACAAGATTATTTAATGAAAGAGCCAAATGCGGATAGTCATCTTTACTGTAATAATGGTCTAATGTTGGCCTAAACCCTCTTCTTCCAGCTTGCAAAGTAAAAGCATATGATTGGTTGCAGTAAGGACAAGTACGGGTTAGTGAATCTTTACAAAGTTCATAAGCATTCCAGTCACCGTTTTTTTTGACAAAATTATCATAGTCAAATATAGATCTTATTTTTTTAATGAACCCTTGGCGATTTATTTCATCATTGAATGAATTCAAATAATCATTGTAAATAGATATGGACAATAAAATATCATCCCTCCCTGAGATGATCAAATAATGCGTAACTTCCTCCAGAAATTGTACAACCTTACTTTCAACAAGCAATGTACGATCAAGTTTTAAAATCTTAGCGCTAACCAAATCAAACAAAAATTTAGCATGCTTATTTTCCGCCTTGCGCCAATTATTTACTATTGAAATTATCATAATTTCCCCCCGAAGATTTACTCTGTAATAAAAGCCTCTGCAACTCAGTACGAATAATATTATTATCTATTCTAGATATTAAGATGCGATCTTGTTCAGACACTTTATTATTTGAGATTCTATCGATTATTCCGTTTATTTTTTGAGAGGCAAATTCACCGATTGAATTTGCATTGAATGAATTGGAAAGCAATGAAAACAAAGGCGCAGCGAATCCTGATAATGTTTGTTGGTCAGTGTTGTCCAATCGGCATATGAAATTACTAGGCACATCAGTAGCCAGCAGGGGGGAGTGACTTGCCAAAATAACCTGCAATTCATCTATTTCCAATGAGACCTTTAATTTTCCCAACAATTTATTCAATGTAGAAATATATTTTTGTTGCCATCTCAAATGTAAAAAAGCATCACCTTCATCAATTAATAACAGGATTGATTTTTTCTTTTTACCATGAAGTGATGTTATTGCCTCAGAAATCTTTACTAATTGATATAATAATGCCAGCTCTCCGGAGCTCATTCCAGAAAATTCAAAATTAATTATATCTTTAAGTTCTGGATTTTCTACAGTAGCATTGTCATTGTAAGGATCTATATCGCTTAAAAAACTTGCATAATAGCCATTATTGAAGTCGCCAAAGTAAATTATGTCATCCTTGACTCCTGTTCTTTCAAGGAAAGTCAACAATGACTTTGCTTTATCAAGCATAACTACAGAATCAGATGAAGATTTAAATGTCCTTTTGGGAGATAAAGAAAAAAACTCGGCTAATAATGCAATAATGACACTTTTAGACGTTTTCTTTTTTAGCACACAATACTCTATGAGTGTTAAGACTGAAAAAACAACAGTATCGCCATAATTAGAGCGAAGGAATCCCTCTAAAAGTCGGGCTGACGTGCTAATAATTTCATCAATACGTTTCTGTATATCAATAATAATTACGCTATTGTTTCCCTCAGCTATTTCACTCCGATTGTCTTTTATTCTTTGAACATCTTTCCTCAATTGCGGCACTTGAAACAATAATTCAGTCCCAGGTAAACCCTCTGGACATTCGATATTTTTCGATGCGATAAGGTCCAGGATGACATTTAGAGCTCGAGTGTAATTTGTTCTCCTTGACACTTCTCCATGTGGAGTAATTCCGAATTCATCTAAGATTGATTTATGATCAATAATACTCTGCATGTCATTACGTATGCTTAGCTTGGGAGAAGCATTAATAAAATTCGCTGTTCTGGCGTTAATTTTTGCTCTATATGGTAATGGAGTAAAATAGACAACCCCCCAACTTGAAAGGTCATAATTCATTAATTCCACTCCATCAATATCATAAACCCTACAACCATCGTGATAATATCGATCTTTAAACGAAGTGAATTTTTCAATTATATCACAAAGCATTCGAGTTTTTCCCGAACCATTTTCACCAATCAGAAGAGATAAGGAGTCTATGTTATAAATATTAGATAATCCTGATATAGAATCATGCAGTAAAATCTCCCTATCAGAAATTCGTATTTTACTCAACATTTTTCATCATCCTGTGAATAGCATGTGATTAAATAAAAAACACCTCTATTTAGCCACTTATATAAGAAATCACAAGATTTCAGGATTCTTTTTTTCAATTTTGAAAATACAAAATTCAAATGTAATCGCTACTTATCTTTATTAACCCGGCAAGCTATAGCCTGCCGGGCTTCTTTACCTTACTCTCCTGCCAGACGCTTGTACTGGGCGTAGCGGTCTTTCGCATCCTGCTCAGTCTGGGTAAACAGACTGTCGGCGACCTCCGGTGAGGTACGGCCCAGCGAGGCATAGCGCACTTCACCCATCAGGAAGTCACGGAAACTCTCCTCCGGCTCTTCCGAATCGAGAATAAACGGGTTCTTCCCTTTAGCCAGTAACTGCGGGTTATAGCGCCAGAGGTGCCAGTAACCGGCCTCCACCGCGCGTTTCGCCTCGCTGATACTGCGCCCCATCCCGGCTTTCAGCCCGTGGTTAATACAGGCCGCGTAGGCGATCACCAGCGACGGTCCCGGCCAGGCTTCGGCTTCGGCAATTGCCCGCAGCGTCTGGGCTTTATCGGCCCCCATCGCCACTTGCGCGACATACACGTTGCCGTAGCTGACGGCCATCATCCCCAGATCCTTTTTACGCGTCCGTTTGCCTTCGGCGGCAAACTTGGCGATGGCGGCCACCGGGGTGGATTTCGACGACTGCCCGCCGGTATTGGAATAGACCTCGGTATCAAACACCAGGATATTTACATCCTCACCGGAAGCCAGCACATGATCGAGGCCACCAAAACCAATGTCGTACGCCCAGCCATCGCCACCAAAGATCCACTGCGAGCGCTTGGTGAAGTAATCCTGGTTTTGATACAGGCGATTGAGCAGGTCATCATCTCCCTTCTCAGCCGCCAGCAGCGCGCTCAGTTTTTCTGCCCGCGCACGGGTTCCTTCGCCGAGATCTTTATGTTCCAGCCAGTCGCGCAGGGCCTGCTGTAAATCCGGATGCAGCGGCTTTTCCAGCACGCTGGCCGCATCGCTCGCCAGCTGTTCACGAATGGCGCGCCCCCCCAGCATCATCCCCAGACCAAACTCGGCGTTATCTTCAAACAGTGAATTTGCCCAGGCCGGCCCCTGGCCTTTATGGTTAGTGGTCCACGGAATGGACGGTGCGCTGGCCCCCCAGATGGAGGAACAACCCGTGGCGTTGGCAATCATCATCCGATCGCCAAAAAGCTGGGTAATTAAGCGTGCATACGGGGTTTCGCCGCACCCCGCGCAGGCGCCGGAAAACTCCAGTAATGGGGTTTCGAACTGGCAGCCTTTCACCGTGGCTTTGTTGAACGGATTCTCTTTGGGCGTTAGGGCCAGCGCATGGTCCCACACCGGGATCATATGGCGCTGGCTGTCGAGGGGTTTCATGGCCAGGGCTTTACCTTTCGACGGGCAAATGTCAACGCAGTTGCCACAGCCAGAGCAGTCGAGCGGCGAGACCGCCAGATGATACTCATAATGTTTGGCCCCCTGCGCCACCTTGCTCAGTAGCGCAGCAGGCGCAACTTCCCGTTCCTCACTGCTCAACAGCGCCGGGCGAATGGCCGCATGCGGGCAGATAAAGGCGCACTGATTACACTGAGTACACCCTTCTGGCTGCCAGACCGGCACCTGCATGGCGATACCGCGTTTCTCCCATGCGGCGGTGCCGGGGGGAAATGTTCCGTCCTCCATGCCAAGAAAAGCGCTGACAGGCAGCCTGTCGCCGTTCTGGCGGTTCATCGGTTCGAGGATATTGCGAATAAAGTCCGGCATCATTTTGCCGTCATCCTCCGCCTCTTCTTCAACATAAGCCCAGTGGTCGGGAACGATAATCTCCTGTAGCGCATCCATCCCCAGATCGATAGCGGCATTATTCATATCCACCACGTTCTGCCCTTTGCTGCCGTAGGATTTCGCTACCGCTTTTTTAAGGTGCGCCGAGGCGGTTTTGGCATCAATGATATCGGTCAGTTTAAAAAATGCCGCCTGCATCAGCATATTGAACCGCCCGCCAAGCCCCAGTTTACGCGCGATATCGACCGCGTTCAGGGTGTAAAACCGCACCCCCTGGCGGGCAATAATGCGCTTCATTTTATTCGGCAGATGACGTTCGATCTCTTCGCCAAACCAGGTGCAGTTAAGCAGGAAGATCCCGCCAGGATTGATACCATCCAGCAGATCATATTTGTCCACATAGGACTGTTGGGAACAGGCAATAAAATCCGCATTATAAATAAGGTACGGCGAGGTGATCGGACGCTTGCCAAAGCGCAGGTGCGACATGGTTATGCCACCGGATTTTTTCGAATCATAGGCAAAATAGGCCTGCGCGAACATCGGTGTGTTATCGCCGATAATTTTAATAGCGTTCTTATTGGCACTGACCGTACCGTCGGAACCCAGCCCCCAGAATTTACAGGCGGTGATGCCTTCACGGGAGACGTGAATGTCATAAACCGGAACCGGCAGCGAGGTATGGGTCACATCATCAAAAATGCCCACCGTGAAGCCATCCATCGGCAGCGGTTTTTTCAGGTTTTCGAACACGGAAACAATATGGCCAGGCAGGACATCTTTACCGCCCAGGGCATAGCGTCCGCCGACAATCAGCGGCGGGTTTTCGTGATGATAGAAAGCATTTTTGACATCCAGGCACAGTGGTTCCGCCTGCGCCCCTGGCTCTTTGGTACGATCGAGTACAGCAATACGCTTCACACTGGCGGGGATCTTCGCCATAAAATGGGCCAGCGAGAAAGGACGAAACAGATGCACGGAAACCAGGCCGACTTTTTCACCGCTGTCTATCATCGCATCCACCACCTCCTGGATGGTGTCACATACCGATCCCATCGCAATGATGATTTGCTCAGCATCCGGTGAGCCGTAGTAATCAAACAGATGGTATTCGCGCCCGGTGATGCGATGAATCTCCGCCATATAACCTTCGACGATATCCGGCAGTGCCTGATAAAAACGGTTCGAGGCCTCACGCTCCTGAAAATAGATGTCCGGGTTCTGCGCCGTGCCGCGAATGACCGGGTGATCAGGGTTTAAGGCGTTGCGGCGAAACTGGTTAAGCGCCTCCTGATCCAGTAACGGCGCCAGCGTTTCATGCTCCAGCACCTCGATTTTCTGGATTTCATGGGAGGTACGAAAGCCGTCAAAGAAGTTGATAAACGGCACGCGACCTTTAATGGCGGCGAGGTGCGCCACCGCCGACAGATCCATCACCTGCTGGACATTGTTTTCCGCGAGCATCGCACAACCGGTCTGGCGCACGGCCATAACGTCCTGATGATCGCCGAAGATATTCAGCGAGTTGGTCGCCAGCGCCCTGGCGCTAACATGAAACACCCCAGGCAGCAGCTCACCTGCAATTTTGTACAGATTGGGGATCATCAGCAGCAATCCCTGGGACGCGGTATAGGTTGTGGTCAGCGCCCCCGCCTGTAATGCGCCGTGTACCGCCCCTGCCGCACCGGCTTCTGACTGCATCTCCATTAAACGCACCGGTTGACCAAACAGGTTTTTCTTACCCTGTGCCGTCCATTCGTCGACGTTTTCCGCCATCGGCGTTGAGGGGGTGATGGGATAAATCGCCGCAACATCAGTAAAGGCATAGGAGATCCAGGCCGCCGCAGCGTTGCCATCCATCGTTTTCATCTTTCCGGACATTTCTCGTTCCTCGAATGTGAGAGGCAAAGTCGCCGTCTGCTGACGGCAAACCGTAGTACCCCTGCATTGCACAGCCTGTGCCACATCGGAAAGACGCAATAAACGCACATAAATTCAATCGATTAGTGAAAACTGACCGCGTGTTGATATGTCGACATTGCGCGGAATAAGACAGGCGGTACGACATCCTGTTGAACAGCTAACAAAGTGTCAGCGCCGCCACGCCAACGCCTGACGCAGCGGCGAATTGTCCTGTTTCCAACAATTGGTCTGCATATTGTTCAGTGTTTGTTTTGCCACTCACAGAGGTGATAAATATAAAACTCAATAAATACAATAAATTATCCGTTCTGGCACGGCTGGTATGTTCCCTGCACTACGTAATGGGCAAACACACAAACAGGAGAACACACCATGACCATGCGTCAATGCGCCATTTATGGCAAAGGTGGGATCGGCAAATCCACCACCACACAAAACCTCGTCGCCGCACTCGCGGAAATGGGTAAAAAAGTGATGATCGTCGGCTGCGACCCGAAAGCGGACTCCACCCGTCTCATCCTGCACGCTAAAGCACAAAACACCATTATGGAGATGGCCGCTGAGGTGGGTTCCGTGGAAGACCTCGAACTGGAAGACGTACTGCAAATTGGTTACGGCGGCGTGCGTTGTGCGGAATCCGGCGGCCCGGAGCCAGGCGTGGGCTGTGCAGGACGCGGCGTTATCACCGCCATCAACTTCCTTGAAGAAGAAGGCGCCTATGTCAGCGACCTCGACTTTGTCTTCTATGACGTTCTTGGTGACGTTGTCTGCGGCGGGTTCGCCATGCCGATTCGTGAAAACAAAGCACAAGAGATCTATATCGTCTGCTCCGGGGAAATGATGGCGATGTATGCCGCCAATAACATCTCCAAAGGCATCGTGAAATATGCCAAATCCGGCAAAGTTCGCCTGGGCGGGCTGATTTGTAACTCCCGCCAGACTGACCGCGAAGATGAGTTGATCATCGCGCTGGCAGAAAAACTGGGCACCCAGATGATTCACTTTGTGCCACGCGACAACATCGTCCAGCGTGCGGAAATTCGGCGCATGACGGTTATTGAATATGACCCGACATGCAACCAGGCCGACGAATACCGCAAACTGGCGAATAAGATAGTCAATAACACCCTGATGGTCGTGCCGACCCCCTGCACCATGGATGAACTGGAAGAGCTGCTGATGGAATTCGGCATTATGGATGTGGAAGACGCCAGCATCATCGGTAAAACCGCCGCCGAAGAAAACGCGGCCTGAGCCGCCTTATAACAGGAACACAGTTATGAGCAATGCAACAGGCGAACGTAATCTGGAAATTATCCAGGAAGTGCTGGAGATCTTTCCGGAAAAAACGCGCAAAGAACGCAGAAAGCACATGATGGTGACAGACCCGGAGATGGAAAGCGTCGGGAAATGCATCATCTCTAACCGCAAATCGCAGCCGGGTGTAATGACCGTTCGCGGCTGCTCCTACGCCGGTTCGAAAGGCGTGGTTTTCGGGCCTATTAAAGATATGGCTCATATCTCCCACGGCCCGATCGGCTGTGGGCAGTACTCCCGCGCCGGGCGTCGCAACTACTACACCGGCGTCAGCGGCGTTGACTCCTTCGGGACGCTGAACTTTACCTCTGACTTTCAGGAGCGCGATATCGTCTTCGGTGGCGATAAAAAGCTCAGCAAACTGATTGAGGAGATGGAGGAGCTGTTCCCGCTGACCAAAGGTATCTCCATTCAGTCGGAATGCCCGGTTGGCTTAATTGGCGACGATATCGAAGCGGTGGCGAATGCCAGTAAAAAAGCGCTCAACAAGCCGGTGATCCCGGTGCGTTGCGAAGGCTTTCGCGGCGTGTCGCAGTCCCTCGGCCACCATATCGCTAACGACGTGATCCGTGACTGGGTGCTGGATAACCGCGAAGGTAAACCCTTCGAATCCACTCCGTATGACGTGGCCATTATAGGCGATTACAACATTGGCGGTGACGCCTGGGCTTCGCGCATTCTCCTTGAAGAGATGGGGCTGCGCGTGGTGGCTCAGTGGTCCGGTGACGGCACGCTGGTCGAGATGGAAAACACCCCGTTCGTGAAGCTCAATCTGGTGCACTGCTACCGCTCCATGAACTACATCTCTCGCCATATGGAAGAGAAACACGGAATTCCGTGGATGGAGTACAACTTCTTTGGCCCGACCAAAATCGCCGAATCGCTGCGTAAAATCGCCGATCAATTTGACGACACCATCCGCGCGAATGCGGAAGCGGTGATCGCCAGATATCAGGCGCAGAACGACGCGATAATCGCCAAATATCGCCCGCGGCTCGAAGGGCGTAAAGTCCTGCTCTATATGGGTGGCCTGCGTCCTCGCCATGTGATCGGCGCGTATGAAGATTTGGGGATGGAGATTGTCGCCGCCGGGTATGAATTTGCCCATAACGACGATTACGACCGCACCCTGCCGGATCTTAAAGAGGGCACGCTGCTGTTCGATGACGCCAGCAGTTATGAGCTGGAAGCGTTCGTGAAGGCGATTAAGCCGGATCTCATTGGCTCGGGCATCAAGGAAAAATACATTTTCCAGAAAATGGGGGTTCCGTTCCGCCAGATGCACTCCTGGGATTACTCCGGCCCGTATCACGGCTATGACGGCTTTGCCATCTTCGCCCGCGATATGGACATGACGCTCAACAATCCCGCCTGGGGCGAGTTGACCGCACCCTGGCTGAAATCAGCCTGAATACTATCCTGACATCCCGTTTGTTCACCGATTTGTGGCGCGGGAGGAGAACATCATGAGCCAAACTGCTGAGAAAATTGTCGCCTGTCATCCGCTGTTTGAACAGGACGAATACCAGACGCTGTTTCGCAACAAGCGCGGTCTGGAAGAAGCGCACGACCCGCAGCGTGTGCAAGAGGTTTTTGAATGGACCACCACGGCGGAATACGAGGCGCTGAACTTTAAGCGCGAAGCGTTAACCGTCGATCCGGCGAAGGCCTGCCAGCCTTTAGGATCGGTGCTCTGTTCACTGGGGTTTGCCAATACGCTGCCCTATGTGCACGGTTCCCAGGGCTGCGTGGCCTATTTTCGCACCTATTTTAACCGTCATTTCAAAGAGCCGATCGCCTGCGTCTCCGACTCAATGACGGAGGATGCGGCGGTATTCGGCGGCAACAACAACCTCAACACCGGGTTGCAAAATGCCAGTGCCCTGTACAAACCGCAAGTCGTTGCGGTCTCCACCACCTGTATGGCGGAGGTCATCGGCGATGACCTGCAGGCCTTTATCGCTAACGCCAAAAAGGACGGGTTTATCGATGCCGCCATTCCGGTGCCGTATGCCCACACGCCAAGTTTTATCGGTAGCCATATCACCGGCTGGGACAACATGTTCGAAGGTTTCGCCCGCACTTTCACCACTGATCATGTGGCACAACCCGGCAAACTGGCGAAGCTAAACCTGGTAACCGGTTTTGAAACCTACCTCGGCAATTACCGCGTGCTCAAACGCATGATGGCCCAGATGGATGTGCCCTGTAGCCTGCTGTCTGACCCTTCCGAGGTGTTAGATACCCCCGCCGACGGCCACTACCGCATGTATGCGGGCGGCACAACGCAACAAGAGATGCGTGAAGCCCCCGATGCTATCGACACCCTGCTGCTGCAACCCTGGCATCTGGTGAAGAGTAAAAAAGTGGTGCAGGAGTCCTGGGGTCAGCCCGGCACAGAAGTGCAAATCCCGATGGGACTGGCCGGAACAGACGAACTGCTGATGGCCGTCAGTCAGTTGACCGGCAAACCGGTGGCGGATGAACTGACGCTTGAGCGTGGACGCCTGGTGGATATGATCCTCGATTCACACACCTGGCTGCACGGCAAGAAATTCGGTCTCTATGGCGATCCGGATTTTGTGATGGGGCTGACGCGTTTTCTGCTGGAGCTGGGCTGCGAACCGACGGTAATCCTCTGTCATAACGGCAGCAAGCGCTGGCAGAAAGCGATGAAGAAAATGCTTGAGGCGTCACCCTACGGTCAGGAGAGCGAGGTATTCATCAATTGCGACCTGTGGCATTTCCGCTCGCTGATGTTTACCCGTAAACCGGACTTTATGATCGGCAACTCATACGCCAAATTCATTCAGCGTGACACGCTGGCGAAAGGCGAACAGTTTGAAGTGCCGCTGATCCGCCTCGGCTTCCCGTTGTTCGACCGCCATCATCTGCATCGCCAGACCACCTGGGGTTATGAAGGGGCGATGAATATCGTCACCACCCTGGTCAACGCCGTGCTGGAGAAAGTCGACCGCGATACCATCAAACTGGGCAAAACGGACTACAGCTTCGACCTTGTCCGCTAACCATTACGCGCCCCGCCCTGTGCGGGGCCGCAAAGGGGAAAAAGATGCCAATAGTGATATTTCGTGAGCGCGGACCGGACCTCTGGTGCTACATCGCTAAACAGGACCTTGAGGCAAAAGTCATCGCGATTGAACATGACACCCCGGATAACTGGGGTGGTGCTATTTCTCTGGAAGGGGGACGCCAGTATATCGTCAGCCTGCAACCTGGACGGCCCACCTTCCCCATCAGCCTGCGCGCCACGCGCGGCGCGCTTTTGTGAAGGAGGTCAGATGAACGATAACGATGTCCTTTTCTGGCGCATGCTGGCGCTATTCCAGTGTCTGCCGGAGCTGCAACCGGCGCAAATACTGGCCTGGCTTACGGGAGAGCGCGATGATGCCTTAACCCCTGCGTACCTTGATAAGCTTAATGTTCGCGAACTTGAAGCCACCTTTCCATCTGAAACGGCGATGATGTCGCCCGCGCGCTGGAATCGCGTTAAAGCGTGCCTTCACGGTACGCTGCCCGCGCACCTGCAGGTAAAAAACACATCCCGGGAGGGGCAATTACGGGTGGCTTTTTGTTCGCTGGATGGATTGCTGATCAATGGTCATTTTGGTCAGGGGCGGCTCTTTTTTATCTATGCCTTTGATGAACAAGGCGGATGGCTGCATGCGTTACGTCGTCTTCCCTCAGCCCCACAAACCCTGGAGCCGAATGAAGTTCGTGCGCAGTTATTGAGCGATTGCCACCTGTTGTTTTGTGAAGCGATTGGCGGGCCCGCTGCCGCCCGGCTGATTCGCCACAATATCCACCCTATGAAAGTGTCGCCAGGGATGTCCATTGCCGCCCAGTGTGATGCCATTACCTCACTGCTGCGCGGTCGTCTGCCACCGTGGCTGGCAAAACGTCTTGAGAAAGCCAACCCGCTGGAAGAACGGGTGTTTTAATCTGCCCGATCCCCTGCGATTGATCCAGATATGCAGGGGATCATTCCCGTTGTCCTCAATATGCCAATTGTCTGCTTTGTCGCAAACCCGACAGTAACTTCCCTTTAAAAATCAACGACTCATTCCTGGCTTGCGAATTGCAACATGGCTCACAGCCCAACAAGTCAATGAGGTCACTATGAAGGGAAATGACATTCTCGCGCTGCTGGATGAACCTGCCTGCGAACACAATCATAAACAAAAATCCGGCTGTAGCGCCCCCAAACCCGGAGCAACGGCAGGTGGTTGCGCGTTTGATGGTGCGCAAATCACTCTGTTGCCGTTGTCGGATGTGGCCCATCTGGTCCACGGGCCGATTGGCTGTACGGGAAGCTCCTGGGATAACCGGGGCAGCATGAGCTCCGGCCCCAGTCTCAACCGGCTCGGTTTTACCACCGATTTAAATGAGCAGGATGTGATCATGGGACGTGGCGAACGGCGGCTTTTCCATGCGGTGCGCCATATCGTTAACCGCAATCACCCCTCTGCGGTGTTTATCTATAACACCTGCGTCCCGGCGATGGAGGGGGACGATATTGATGCCGTGTGTCAGGCGGCGGAAACCGCCACAGGCGTGCCGGTGATTGCCATTGATGCCGCCGGGTTCTACGGCAGCAAAAATCTCGGCAACCGTCTGGCGGGCGAAGTGATGGTCAACAAGGTTATCGGACGACGCGCGCCTGCGCCCTGGCCGGACAATACCCCTTTCGCGCCGGAACATCGCCACGATATCGGGCTGATTGGCGAATTCAATATCGCCGGGGAGTTCTGGCACGTTCAGCCACTGCTTGATGAACTGGGTATACGCGTGCTGGGTAGCCTGTCGGGGGATGGCCGTTTTAGCGAAATCCAGACCCTGCACCACGCGCAGGTCAATATGCTGGTCTGCTCCAGGGCGCTGATTAACGTAGCCCGCACCCTTGAACAGCGCTATGGCACCCCCTGGTTTGAGGGCAGTTTTTACGGCGTGCGCGCCACCTCCGATGCGCTGCGGCAGCTGGCATCCCTGCTTGGCGACAGCGATCTGATGGCCCGTACCGAAGCCGTTATCGCACGGGAAGAAGCCGCCGCCAGTCTGGCGCTGGCCCCGTGGCGCGAACGATTGCAGGGACGCAAAGTGCTGCTCTATACCGGCGGGGTGAAATCCTGGTCGGTGGTCTCGGCCTTACAGGATTTAGGCATGACCGTGGTGGCGACCGGCACACGAAAATCCACCGAAGAAGATAAACAGCGTATTCGCGAATTAATGGGTGATGACGCGCTGATGCTGGAAGAAGGTAACGCCCGCACCCTGCTTGATGTGGTGTACCGCTATCAGGCGGACTTAATGATTGCCGGTGGGCGCAATATGTATACCGCCTACAAAGCGCGACTGCCGTTTCTGGATATCAACCAGGAGCGCGAACACGCCTTTGCAGGTTATCGCGGTATCGTCACCCTCGCCCAACAGCTTTGCCAGACCATTGACAGCCCCGTCTGGCCGCAAACACACGCCCGCGCGCCGTGGCAATAAGGAGTGAAAGATGGCAGATATCATCCGTAATCAGAAACCGCTGGCAGTAAGTCCGGTAAAAAGCGGCCAGCCGTTAGGCGCAATTCTCGCGAGCCTCGGCTTTGAGCACAGCATTCCGCTGGTGCACGGGGCGCAGGGATGCAGCGCGTTCGCCAAGGTATTCTTTATCCAACATTTTCATGACCCTATTCCGCTGCAATCCACAGCGATGGACCCCACCTCAACGGTGATGGGGGCAGACGGCAATATCCTTACCGCACTGAATACGTTATGTCAGCGCAACAACCCGAAAGCTATTGTCCTGTTGAGCACGGGCCTGTCTGAGGCTCAGGGCAGCGATATCAGCCGCGTGGTACGCCAGTTTCGCGAGGATTTTCCCCGCCATAAAAATATCGCCCTCCTGACGGTCAACACGCCGGATTTCTACGGCACGCTGGAGAACGGCTTTAGCGCGGTGGTGGAAAGCGTTATCGAACAGTGGGTGCCGGAAAAGCCCCAGCACGGCCTGCGTAACCGGCGGGTCAACTTACTGTTAAGCCACCTGCTGACGCCCGGTGATGTTGAGCTGCTGCGCAGCTACGTAGAGGCGTTTGGCCTGCAACCGGTGATCGTTCCCGACCTTTCACAATCGCTGGATGGCCACCTGGCAAGCGGCGATTTTTCGCCCGTCACCCAGGGAGGGACGTCGCAGCGGGTCATCGAACAGATGGGACAGAGCCTATGCACCTTTGCCATCGGCGTGTCGCTTTCGCGCGCGGCCTCGCTGCTTGCGCAACGCAGCCGTGGCGAAGTTGTCGTTCTTCCCCATCTGATGACCATGGAACACTGCGACCGCTTTATTCACCAGCTAAAGATCATTTCCGGGCGCGACGTTCCCGCCTGGATTGAGCGCCAGCGCGGACAGTTACAGGATGCGATGATCGATTGTCATATGTGGCTACAGGATGCCCGGCTCGCACTGGCGGCTGAGGGCGATCTGCTGGCAGGCTGGTGCGATTTCGCCCGTAGCCAGGGCATGCTCCCCGGCCCCGTCGTGGCGCCGGTCAGCCAGCCAGGCCTGCAACAGCTTCCCGTTGAGAAAGTGGTCATTGGCGATCTGGAAGATATGCAGGATTTACTGTGCGATATGCCCGCCGACCTGCTGGTCGCCAACTCTCATGCGGCAGACCTGGCCTGCCAGTTCTCCATTCCGCTTATCCGCGCCGGGTTTCCCATCTTCGACAGGCTTGGTGAGTTTCGCCGCGTGCGTCAGGGATACCCCGGTATTCGCGACACGCTGTTTGAGCTGGCGAACCTGATGCGCGAACGTCACCACCACATGCCACTCTACCGCTCCCCCCTGCGCCAGCAGTTTGCCCGGGACGCTGACGGAGGACGCTATGCAACATGTTAATCGTCAGTTCAGTACCATCTGTTCCGGTGAATGGTCGATGAAAGTCGCCTTCGCCAGTTCCGATTACCATCACGTGGATCAGCACTTCGGCGCTACGCCCCGCCTGGTGGTCTATGGCGTCAAAGAAGATGATGTCACCTTGCTGCGGGTCGTCGATTTTACCGTACTGGCCGGACATCAAACCGAGAAGATCGCCAGCCGTATCAGCGCGCTGGAAGATTGCGTCACCCTTTACTGTGTGGCGATTGGCGAAACAGTATTTCGTCAACTGCTGCAAATAGGTGTGCGCGCCGTCCGCGTGCCCGAAGACACGCCGATTGTCGGCCTGTTACAGGAAATTCAGCACTACTGGTATGACAAAGAACAGCGTAAAAACGCGCGCAATCGCGACCCCAATCGCTTTTCGCAACTGCTGCTGGAAAGTCAGTGGCAGGATGACAATGAGCATTAAAGATTGTGTCGTTTCTGCGACAAACCTCACATAAACCACGACATTGCGCGTGGGTTTATGTGAGTAAACATTCATAACATACTGAAAATAATCAATTTTAATCTCTGGTACTGCTTTTGCTTAATCTTCATACCCGCTGTTGATTAACGCGGTGAATTGCGCCTTGCGCTGTCCGTCATAATCCTGGGAGCTGAGAGCATGTGGAACTATTCCGAGAAAGTGAAAGACCATTTTTTTAATCCCCGTAATGCCCGGGTGGTGGCAGAGGCCAACGCGATTGGCGACGTAGGTTCGATAAGCTGTGGCGACGCCCTGCGCCTGATGCTGCGGGTTGATCCGCAAAGCGAAACCATTCTTGAGGCCGGTTTTCAGACCTTTGGCTGCGGTAGCGCCATCGCCTCCTCATCCGCCTTAACGGAACTGATCATTGGCCGCACGCTGCAAGAAGCCGAACAGGTCACCAACCAGCAAATCGCCGACTATCTCGACGGACTGCCGCCGCAAAAAATGCACTGCTCAGTCATGGGCCAGGAAGCGCTGCGCGCGGCGATCGCCAACTACCGGGGCGAAACCCTCGATGACGATCATGAAGAAGGCAAACTTATCTGCAAATGCTTTGGCGTTGACGAAGGCCAGATCCGCCGCGCGGTGTTGACCAACGGCCTGACCACGCTCGAAGAGGTGATCAACTACACCAAAGCGGGCGGTGGCTGCACCGCCTGCCACGAAAATATCGAGCTGGCGCTGGCTGAGATTCTGGCCGAACAGCAGGAAACCCCAGCGGTCGCCCTTGAGGCGACAAAAGATCCGCACTGGCAAGAAGTGATCGACGCGATTACCGAACTGCGTCCGCACATTCAGGCGGACGGTGGTGATATGTCGCTGATTAATGTCGCAAATCACAAAGTCACCGTCAGTCTTTCCGGTAGCTGTAGCGGCTGCATGATGACCGACATGACGCTGGCCTGGCTGCAACAGAAATTAATGGAACGTACCGGCTGTTTTATGGAAGTCGTGGCGGCGTAAGCCACATCTCGCTATCCGTTATGGGGGAACAAAGATGAAACAGGTTTATCTGGATAATAACGCCACCACCCGTATCGACCCGATGGTGCTGGAGGCGATGATGCCGTTTTTGACCGAGCATTACGGCAATCCGTCATCGATTCACGACTTTGGTCTGCCCTCGCGCGGGGCGCTGGAACGTGCGCATCAACAGGTTGCCGCCCTGCTGGGCGCCGATCACGCCAGTGAAATCATTTTTACCTCCTGCGCCACCGAAGCGACCTCCACGGCGCTGCATGCCTGCATTGAACTGATGCCGGAACGCCGGGAGATCATCACCACCATGGTAGAACACCCGGCGACGCTGGCGGTCTGCGAACACCTGGAACGCCAGGGATACCTGATCCACCGTATTGCGGTCGATGCCGATGGCGCACTCGATATGGCCCAGTACCGTCAGGCGCTCAGTCAACGGGTCGCGGTAGTCAGCGTGATGTGGGCTAACAACGAAACCGGGGTCATTTTTCCGGTGGCGGAGATGGCAGAGCTGGCCCATGAATATGGCGCGCTTTTTCACTGTGACGCGGTCCAGGCGGTGGGGAAAATTCCGCTGGCGGTGGGTAAAACGCAAATAGACATGCTGTCGTGCTCCGCCCACAAATTACACGGGCCGAAAGGGGTCGGCTGCCTCTATTTGCGCCGTGGCACACGCTTTCGCCCGCTGCTGCGTGGCGGTCATCAGGAGCGTGGGCGACGCGCCGGCACGGAAAATATTGCCGGGATTGTCGGTATGGGCAGCGCCTGCGAACTGGCGCAGATTCATCTGCCCGGCATGCGCGAAATCGCCCGTCTTCGCGATTATTTGCAGGACGAACTGGTCAATAGCGTGCCGTCAGTAATGGTGATGGGAGGCAATCAGCCGCGAGTACCGGGCACTGCGAATCTGGCGTTCGAGTTTATTGAAGGCGAAGCCATTTTGCTGCTGCTCAATCAGGCAGGGATCGCCGCATCCAGCGGTAGCGCCTGCACATCGGGCTCACTTGAGCCGTCGCATGTCATGCGCGCAATGAACATCCCCTATACCGCCGCCCACGGCAGCATTCGCTTCTCCCTTTCACGCTACACGCGGGAAAAAGAGATTGATTACGTCATTGCCACGTTGCCACCGATTATCGCCCGACTGCGGATGCTTTCCCCTTACTGGCAGGACGGTAAACCGCTGCCGGTGGAGTCATCATTTGCGCCGGTTTACGGCTAAGCGGAGGCGGCTATGGCCAGTGTGCTGATTAACGACACAACGCTGCGGGACGGCGAACAAAGCCCCGGGGTGGCGTTTCGCGCAAGCGAGAAAGTCGCCATTGCCGAGGCGCTGTTTGCCGCAGGCATCAAGGCGCTTGAGGTAGGAACGCCGGCTATGGGTGATGAAGAGCGCACCCGCATCCAGCTGGTACGTCGCCATTTGCCCGATGCGACACTGATGTCCTGGTGTCGGATGAATGCCGGGGAAATCCGCCAGAGTGCCGATCTTGGTATGGACTGGGTGGATATTTCGATTCCGGCGTCCGACAAACTGCGTCAGTACAAATTGCGTGAACCGTTGGCTGTGCTGCTTGAACGGCTGGAAAGCTTTATCGGCATGGCGCGCGCACTGGGGATGGCGGTCTGTATCGGCTGTGAAGATGCATCTCGCGCCGATGACGACACACTTCGCCAGATAGCGAGTGTCGCACAGGAGGCAGGGGCGCTGCGTTTGCGTTTTGCTGATACGCTGGGAGTGCTGGACCCGTTCGCGACCGACCAGGCTATCCGTTCGCTGCGTAGCTACTGGCGTGGTGACATTGAGATGCACGCCCATAACGATCTGGGGCTGGCCACCGCCAATACCCTGGCGGCCATTCGTGCCGGGGCGACCAGCGTAAATACCACCGTGCTGGGCCTGGGAGAACGCGCGGGGAATGCCGCACTGGAGACCGTCGCGCTTGGCTTACACCGTTGTCTGGGGCTTGATAGCGGCGTCGATTTTAGCCAGCTGCCCGCACTCTGCCAGAAGGTCGCCGAGGCCGCTCAGCGCCCTATCGACGCCCAGCAACCGCTGGTTGGCGAACAGGTCTTCACCCATGAATCCGGAGTTCATGTTGCTGCGTTGTTGCAGGACAGAGAGAGTTATCAGGCGATTGATCCGGCGCTGATGGGACGGGAATATCGCCTGGTACTGGGAAAACACTCTGGCCGCCAGGCAGTGGACGGCGTCTTTGCACGCATGGGCTACCCCCTTAACGCGCTGCAAATCGACGTACTGCTCCCGGCTATTCGCCGTTTTGCGGAGAGCTGGAAGCGTACGCCGAAAGATTATGAACTGATCGCGATTTACGATGAGTTATGCGGTGAACCCATTCGCCAGGTGGGAGGCTGAGTATGGAGTGGTTTTATCAGATTCCCGGCGTTGATGAGCTGGAAAGCGCCGAATCTTTCTTTGAGTTTTTTTCCGTCCCGTATGATCCAGCCGTACTGCGCAGCCGCTGCCTGCTCGTGCTGAGGGCCTTTAACCATAAACTGCGTGCCAACGTACCGCTGCGTAATCTGCTTGAAGAAGAGACGCGCGCACCCTGGCTCCTCGCCCGACGTCTGCTGGCAGAGAGTTACCAGCAACAGATTACCGGAGGTGGACAATGACCCCCGCATTTACCTTTGGCGATGAAGTTCGCGTCACGCGGGCCATTCGTAATGACGGCACTATGCCCGGCTTTGCACGCGGTCAACTGCTGGTACGGCGAGGCAGCACCGGGTTTGTCCGGGAATGGGGCCTGTTTTTGCAAGACCAGATTATCTACCAGATTCACTTTCTCGACGCTGACCTGGTGGTTGGCTGCCGTGGACAGGAACTGATCCCGGCAAACCAGCCCTGGAATGCCGGGATGCTGCAATTCGGTGATCTTGTCACTACCCTACATTCCCTGTCGGTCAATGGCGTGGTGGCGGTGAGAGCCGGGGAGACCGGGCAGATCGAAGCCACCGATCAGGGAGATGATGGCAACAGTTACACTGTCACCTTTTCCGGGCGCTGGTTTCAGGTTCCCGCCAGCGCACTGCGCTTAGCGGAGGAATTTGCATGAGCAGAGCCTGGGAGCAATTCGCGCGGCGACGTCTGGCGAAGACCCGCTGGAACTGCGAGCCACAGGATATTCCGGCCAGTGAAAACGCGGCCTTTGAACAGGCCTGGCGTCGACAGTGTTCACTGGAACAGGCTATCGTGCAGCAGGCCCATGATTTGCCGGTCACCGATACCCTGCTGCAGAGTATTGACTCCTCGCTGGCAGAGTTACTCGCTGAAAGCGCGTTTAGCGAGGAAGAACGTCAGGCAGTGGTGCGTCATCACGCGCTGATGGAGCTGCAATTTGTGCGCATCAGCGGGCAGACCTCGCGGCCTGATGACCTGACAGTGCTCACCTGGTATCAGCGTAATCAGCAGAAGTTTATGCGCCCGGAGCAGCGGTTAACCCATCATCTGCTGCTCACCGTTGATAATGACAATGAAGCAGTGCGCCGCCAGACGATGCGGTTTTACCGGGAGATTCAGGCCTCTCGTGAGGTTTTCTCCCGTCTGGCGAACCGTTATTCCCATTGCCCGAGTGCCTTAGAAGGTGGGCTGCTGGGCTGGATCAGTCGCGGTTTGCTTTATCCCGAACTGGAATCTGCCCTGTTTGCCTTGCCGGAAAACGGTGTCGCCGCGCCGGTGGAAACGGAGCTGGGCTGGCATATTGTCTGGTGTGAACGGATTCGGGGGCCTCAGCCATTGCCACAGACAGAAGCGCTGGAAAAAGCACGGGGTTTTTTATGGCGCCAGCGTCAACAGCAGGCGCAACAGAGGTGGTTAAAGCAGTTGATGACCGGAATTGCAGAGTGAGTGTGGGGGCCGGTTTTACATACCCCACCGCACTCCTGACCCGGACTATACGACACCTGATGAACCCGTATCCCGGATAAGGCAAAGCCGCATCCGGGATACCAGGAAAAAACTATGCGCTTACCTGCTCCATCGCCTGTAATACGCGCTTATCGGAGACCGGGTACGGTGTACCAAGTTGCTGCGCAAAATAACTGACGCGAAGCTCTTCTATCATCCAGCGAATCGCTTTCACCTCTTCATCTTCACGACGCGCGGGCGGTAGCTTATTCAGCCACTGCTGCCACGCCTGCTGAACCTGTTCGACTTTCAGCATTTGCGCCCGGTCACGGTGCGGATCGACTGCCAGCTTTTCCAGACGCTTTTCAATCGCGTGCAGATAGCGCAGCGTATCACCCAGGCGACGGAAGCCATTGCCGGTAACGAAACCGCGATAAACCAGCCCGCTCATTTGCGCTTTGATATCCGACAGTCCCAGCGCCATGGTCATATCCACGCGCCCTTTCAGACGCTTGTTGATATTGAACACCGCGGTAAGGATCTGCTCGACCTGTTTAGCGATGTCCACCACCGTTTCGTTCAGGTCAGCACGGACTTTTTCATGCAACGCCGTAAAGCCCTCTTCCGTCCAGACCGGTCCGCCCGCTTCGTCAATCAACTTATCAACACCGCAGGAGATACAATCATCAATCAAATCCAGTACTTTGCCATACGGGTTGAAATACAGGCCCAGCTTGGCTTTGTTTGGTAGCTTTTCGTGCAAATATTTGATGGGCGATGGAATATTTAACAACAGCAGACGGCGTAACCCGTTCCACATCGCCTGCTGCTGATCCAGCGGATTATCAAACAACTTAATGGCTACACTGTCGCGCTCATCCACCAGCGCAGGCCAGGCTTTCACCTTATAGTTGCCGCGTTTCTGCTCATAGCTTTCCGGTAGCTGACCGAAGCTCCAGATATGTAGCCCGCTTTGCTCAATACCGTCGTCCGCTACCGCAGAAAGGGTCTCCTGCACTTTGCCTTTCAGCGACTCTTTCAGTGCAGTTAACGACGGGCCTTCGGCAAGTTTCTTATTCTTCTCATCCACCACCCTGAAGGTGATTTTCAGATGGTCGGGAACCTGATCCCAGTGCCAGTCGTCGCGATCAATGGTATGCCCCGTCATACGCCGAAGCTCACGCTCCAGGGCATCCAACAGCGGCAGTTCAAGCGGAGTTACGCGACCTAAAAACGCTTCGGCGTAGTTTGGCGCCGGTACAAAGTTGCGTCGTACCGGCTTGGGTAAGGATTTTATTAGCGCAATCACCAGCTCACGACGCAGCCCCGGTATTTGCCATTCAAACCCGCCTTCTTCCACCTGGTTAAGCAACGGTAGCGGAATATGCACCGTCACGCCGTCCGCGTCCGCGCCCGGCTCAAACTGATAGGTAAGACGCAGCTTCAGGTTGCCCTGATGCCAGAAGTTGGGGTAATCCAACTTGCTGACCTTCTCCGCCCCTTCTTTGATTAACATGCTCTTTTCAAAATTGAGCAGATCCGGGGTTTCATGGCTCGCTTTCTTCCACCAGCTATCAAAGTGGCGGGCAGAGATCACATCATGGCTGATGCGCTGGTCATAGAACTCAAACAACGTATCGTCATCCACCAGAATATCGCGGCGGCGCGATTTGTGTTCAAGCTCTTCAATTTCAGCACGCAGTTTGAGGTTGTCGCGGAAAAAGGCATGACGCGTCTGCCAGTCGCCTTCCACCAGGGCGTGGCGAATAAACAACTCACGGCACAGAGCCGGGTCAATCTGGCTATAATTCACGCTGCGGGCAGCCACAATCGGCAGGCCGTACACCGTCACCTTCTCCGTTGCCATTACCGCGCCCTGCGAACGTTCCCAGTGCGGTTCGCTGTAAGAACGCTTGATCAGGTGTTGAGCGACAGGCTCCACCCATTCCGGATCGATACGCGCCGCGATGCGCCCCCACAGACGGCTTGTTTCCACCAGTTCGGCCACAATGACCCACTTCGGCGGCTTTTTGAATAAACCAGACCCCGGAAAAATCGAAAAACGGGCATTACGCGCACCGGTAAACTCCTGCTTATCGGCATCTTTCATCCCGATATGCGACAGCAGACCGGTTAGCAGCGCGATGTGGATCTCACGGTATTCCGCCGGTTCGCTGTTTACCGGAATGCCAAGCTCTTTTACTACCTGGCGCAACTGGGTGTAGATATCCTGCCACTCGCGCACCCGCAGGTAGTTGAGGAAATCGACGCGGCACTGGCGACGGAACTGGTTCGACGACAGCGCTTTCTGCTGCTCGCCGAGATAGTTCCACAGGTTCACGAACGCGAGGAAGTCAGACTCTTTATCGTGGAAGCGGCGATGTTTTTCATCGGACGCCTGCTGCTTGTCCATCGGACGCTCACGCGGATCCTGAATGGAGAGCGCCGAAGTGATGATCATCGCCTCGCGCACGCAGCCGTGTTTCTGCGCTTCCAGCACCATTCGCGCCAGACGCGGGTCGACCGGCAACTGGCTGAGCTGACGCCCCATCGGGGTTAATTTGTAGGCGGTGGCCTGCTCGTCAGTGGTGATAGCGCCGAGTTCTTCCAGCAGACGCACACCGTCCTGGATATTGCGTTTATCCGGTGCTTCAACAAACGGAAACGCGGCGATATCGCCCAGCCCCAGCGCGGTCATCTGCAGAATGACGGACGCCAGGTTGGTACGCAAAATTTCCGGGTCGGTAAATTCCGGGCGTGACAGGAAGTCATCTTCGGAATAGAGACGAATGCAGATCCCTTCGGAAACACGCCCGCAACGGCCTTTACGCTGGTTGGCGGACGCCTGCGAGACGGGCTCAATCGGCAGACGTTGTACTTTGGTCCGATAGCTGTAGCGGCTGATACGCGCGGTGCCAGGGTCAATGACATATTTAATACCTGGCACCGTTAGCGACGTTTCAGCCACGTTGGTCGCCAGCACAATGCGCCGCCCGCTGTGCGCCTGGAAAACGCGGTTCTGTTCACTGTTAGACAGACGCGCATAAAGCGGCAGCACTTCCGTATGGCGCAGATCGCGCTTATTGAGCGCATCGGCGGTATCGCGGATTTCACGCTCGCCGCTCATAAAAATCAGGATATCGCCCGGCGCCTCCTGACTTAATTCATCAACCGCATCGAAAATGGCCTGTAGCTGATCGCGCTCGGTATCATCCGCCTCCTCGACAATCGGACGGTAGCGCACTTCCACCGGATAAGTGCGCCCCGATACTTCGATGATCGGCGCATTATTAAAGTGGCGCGAGAAACGTTCCGGATCGATGGTCGCGGAGGTGATGATAACTTTCAGATCCGGACGCCGTGGTAACAGCTCTTTCAGGTAGCCGAGCAGGAAGTCGATGTTCAGGCTGCGTTCGTGCGCTTCATCAATAATGATGGTGTCGTACTGCATCAACAGGCGATCCTGCTGAATTTCCGCCAGCAGGATACCGTCTGTCATCAGCTTGACCATCGTGTTGTCACTGACATGGTCGCTAAAACGGACTTTATAGCCGATACAACCGCCCGGCTCAGTTTGCAACTCTTCGGCAATACGGTTGGCGACGGTGCGCGCCGCCAGGCGGCGCGGCTGGGTATGGCCAATCAACCCTTTTATCCCGCGCCCCAGTTCCATACAGATTTTTGGCAATTGCGTGGTTTTCCCCGAGCCGGTTTCCCCCGCAACAATCACGACCTGATTGTCACGCACGGCTTCAAGAATCGCCTGTTTCTTCTGGCTTACTGGCAGGTTATCGGGATAAGTAATGGCCGGACGGGACGCCTCGCGTAGCAGAACCTTCCCGGCGGCCTCGTTCATCTCCTGAGCCATTTTCTGAAAAATGATTTGCTGTGCTTCAGGATTTTTAACTTTCTTTGCCCCATGCAGGCGACGGGCAAAACGCAACCGATCGCGCAGCATCAGCGACTCTAATTGCTGATCCAGATCGGAGAAGGTCAATTTATGTTGTTCTGTCATAGTGTTATCGGTCAGCGCACTGACGGAAAAAATCTCTTTGGCTTAATGCTCATAGAATACCACATCGTCATAAACCATTTCTTGTTCAAGAAATTCGAACATAGAATTCGATATATTGCGCTATTCACGCAGCACTTTTGTGAATAGAGTGTCAAACAGCAACGGGGCACGCGCCCCATATCAAATAATAAGGATACACCCATGAGCAAAGTATTAGTTCTTAAATCCAGTATTCTGGCAGGGTACTCGCAGTCTGGTCAGTTGGCTGACTATTTTGTTGATCAGTGGAAAGCGAAACACGCCGCTGATGAGATCACCGTTCGCGACCTGGCCGCAAACCCTATTCCGGTACTGGATGGCGAACTGGTTGGCGCACTGCGTCCTTCCGATGCCCCGCTGACTCCGCGTCAGCAGGAAGCACTGGCGCTTTCAGACGAGTTGATTGCTGAACTGCAGGCGCATGATGTGATTGTCATTAATGCCCCGATGTACAACTTTAACATTCCGACACAGCTGAAAAACTATTTTGACCTGGTTGCCCGTGCTGGCGTGACCTTCCGTTATACCGAGAAAGGGCCGGAAGGTCTGGTAACCGGTAAACGTGTTGTTGTTGTTTCCAGCCGTGGTGGTATCCACAAAGACACCCCGAGCGATCTGGTCGCACCGTACCTGAAACTGTTCCTGGGCTTTATCGGTATCACTGACGTGAACTTCGTGTTCGCAGAAGGTATCGCTTACGGTCCGGAAGTGGCCACCAAAGCGCAGACTGACGCGAAAGCGGCGATCGACAGCCTGGTCGCAGCCTGAGTATTTACCCTCCTGCGCTCGCAGGAGGGTTCTGTTTCTCCAGCAACGTCTCCACTTCTTTATCCGCTTTAATATTGATGTCGTGCTCGATCTTCACATTCATATTGATGGTGATCGGCTCTTTCGGCGCAGCCACCTCAATCCGCGGCGTACAGGCAGCCAGCATCATTGTCATCATTAGTACTGGCAGAGTTTTCATTGTTTATCCTCACACTCTTTTCCGTTCGCACAGGGAACCGCAGGTAGCTTCGCTTTTTGTTTTAGCAAAGACTGAAGATTGTCGCCGAAGCGCAGACTGCGCCACAACTGAAAGACATTCTCTTCGTGGGCATAGTTCAGGTTCACCGTATTACTCTTTCCTTCCACAAAACTGGTGCCTTTGATGGCCGCCTTCATTTTCAGCACGCCCTGACGGTCCAGATTGAGCGTCGTCCAGGAGCGTGAAATCTCCATATAGCGCAACCAGTTAATTGCCGCACCGGCCGCTATATTATCTTTCACCAGAGCGTCGGCAGTATCTTTATCCACGCGTAAGGTCATGGGGCCGGGGTTATGCAGCCAGCCGTCTTCGATAATCCATGAACCGTTGTTATCCAGCCACAACGGCAGCGCGCCGTCAAAAGGACCGGACATAGCAAACTGTTTAGGGTTAATGGCGCTGATTAACTCGCTTGATGAGATATTACGCAAGCGCAACAGCGCCGGATCATGTTGCGGTAAACGCAACTGGCTCATCGTCACTTTGCCCCCCAGCACGTCGATACTGACATCACTCAACTGCAAGGGGTTCTCTTCACTCCAGGGATAATTGCCCTGCAAATCGGCAGAGATATTACGTGCAGTTACCTGATTGACCACTTCACCTATACGCAACGATACCGGTCTGCGCGTCCCCAGTTGCCAGTTACTTTCGTGGTAACGGAAAGGCAGGACAAAATCGACGCCGGAGAGTTGGTTATTCGGCATCCATGCACTGCCGCCACGCAGCACGCCATGCCCACCCGCCTCAAAACCCTGCCCGGCTGCGGCGGAAAAGGCGACCTGAGCATAAAGAGAACCATCCAGTAAATTCATCTTCCAGTCTGGTGGAACCAAAGGCTGGAAAACCGTCAACGACTGGCGCGGCCACCAGGCCTGTCCACGCAGGCGCTCACCATCCCAGCGCCCGTTTACCCGCACCGGGCCAATTTTTTCCGCGCGTAAATCGCCTTTGAACTGAAAGATGGTGGGTTCGCTCCCTTCAACGCTGAAGGTTAACGTTGAAGGTGGTAGTACGCTTCCGCCGGTGAAGGTAGTCTTTCCGGCATCAAGGGTTAACGCCCCGCTAAAAAAGGGATGATCTTCATCGCGCAGCCAACGCACCGGTTCATTCAATACCAGACGGGGCGAGCTCACATGCATCGTGCCGTACTGCAACTGGTCGAAACCGGTAGACAAATCGCTGAGTAAAATTGTTTTATCACGCCATTCGCCGCGGCCATTGACATCCCAGCGGGCGCTCATAGGGGTAAAATTACCCGTTCCCCAGTAGCGCCATTGCCACAAACCATCGTCTGGCAGAAAATCACGTGCCTGGCCATCAAGGTGTAAAACAAAATCCCCCATCGCGTTCTCATGGGCACGCAGAATAGCCTGTAACCGCCCGTCCACCCCCTCACGAGTGACTTTAACGCCCGCCAGTGGCCAGCGAACATCATCAATATTGAGTGCGTCGATCACGCGTCCGCTTGAGCGCAACAGCGCGCCAGGCGTAAACGCCAGCTTCGGGTCACTGAGCCCGCCTGTCAGGTGAGCTGGCAGCACGGCGTAGAAAATCATCTCCCCTTGTTTAGCTTCCCCTGTCAGTTGCAGCGGCATATCGCTGTTCACCATATTCAGACGCCCCGGCCCAATGGTGAGAACCGCATTGCCTTTCCCGGCATCGCCCTGCGTCAGAACGTTCAGACGCCCGCTGATTTTTGCGTTCTGCAATCCATCCTGCCAGCCATCGATACGCAATCCGACGCGTCCGCTTAACGGGAACCCCTGATAAGGCCAGTTCCAGCGGCCATCGCTAATGGTCAAACGTTCCCGCGTCGCCTGCCAGGGCAGATCCAGGATTGGTTCTGGATTATCGCGTGCAGTGATGATCAGTTGCCCTTCGTTGTTGCGCCACTCCAGATCGGCATCCACCAGCGAAGGTTCCGTTGGCAGCGTGAGCGTGGTCCGGGCATGACCATTAACCGGGATGCCATCAGGTACGTTTGGCAGGACAAACTCGCCGCCCAGCGTGACGGGGGGTTCGCCTTCGATCAGACGCAACTGCATTTGCGTCAGCGTGAGTATCTGTCCGCGCAGACGGGCCCTGAAGGATACCTGCTCGCCGTCATAGTGGAGCACCTGATTCTCTTCGGATAATGCCAGTGAGATTTTCCCTTCCCACTCCTGCCAGGGCGAGACGGTGAAACGGTCAATAGTAACCCATGTTTTCGGTAGCATGGATTGCCATTCAGCCAGGGTTGTCGGCGCCCCCGGAGACGGTTCCGTCTCGGGAAGTTTTGCCAGACAGGTGGTATTGATATCCAGCGACCCGATATCCAGCTTCCAGCGGCTCGGGTGCGTCAGTTGCGCGTTTTTGACCAGCGCCACGGGGCAATCCTCAATCAAATAATGCAGGTCCGGGATTTGCAGCGAGTGACGAGTAAACCGTGGGCTTTCTTCGAAGACAATACGTGTGCCTGCCGGCAGCCAGATGCCTGCAAGCGTGGGCACCCAATACGCGAGCGTAAGCAGCAGCGTCAACGGCAGCAAAATAAACAACAGTAGCAATGCGATTGCGGCTTTGTATTTACCCTTCATGGGCAGTTAATATCCTGATTTTGCATATAATTAAGCCGATTCTGGCCATTATTGTGGCATGTTTAGCCTGACAGGTGAAGTCGCTGCCCATTTTAAGCGTAGATGTTTTAAACTGTTTTATATGTCTCTGTTTATCAATTATTTTTTAGTATTTACACAATTATTTTAACCATGTTAATGTGGTGACAAACCTGATGGAGAAAGTCTTATGAAACTCGCGGTATACAGCACAAAGCAATACGATAAAAAGTATTTGCAGCACGTAAACGAGAAATTCGGCTACGAGATTGAATTTTTTGACTTTCTGCTTACGGAGAAAACAGCAAAAACGGCTAATGGCTGTGAAGGGATCTGCATTTTCGTTAACGATGACGGCAGTCGCCCGGTACTGGAAGAACTGAAAAAACATGGCGTGAAATTTATCGCGCTGCGCTGTGCCGGCTTCAATAACGTCGATCTGGATGCGGCAAAAGAGTTAGGGCTTAAGGTCGTGCGTGTTCCGGCTTATTCCCCGGAAGCCGTGGCAGAACACGCGATTGGTATGATGATGGCCCTGAACCGCCGCATTCACCGCGCTTATCAGCGTACCCGTGACGCCAACTTCTCTCTGGAAGGCCTGACGGGCTTTACCATGTACGGTAAAACAGCAGGTGTCATTGGTACCGGGAAAATTGGCGTCGCCGCTCTGCGGATCCTGAAAGGTTTCGGTATGCGTCTGTTGGCCTTTGATCCTTATCCGAGCGCTGCCGCACTTGAGCTGGGGGTAGAATATGTTGACCTCACGACCCTCTTTACCGAGTCCGATGTTATCTCCCTGCACTGCCCGCTGACGCCGGAGAACTACCACCTGCTTAATCACGCGGCCTTTGACCAAATGAAAGATGGCGTCATGATCGTGAACACCAGCCGCGGCGGTCTGATCGATTCGCAGGCAGCGATTGAAGCGCTGAAAAACCAGAAGATCGGTTCGCTGGGGATGGATGTGTACGAAAACGAACGCGATCTCTTCTTTGAAGACAAATCTAATGACGTGATTCAGGATGATATTTTCCGTCGCCTGTCGGCCTGCCATAATGTGCTCTTTACCGGCCATCAGGCATTTTTGACGGCAGAAGCGCTGATCAGTATTTCTGAAACCACCCTGAATAATCTGCATCAGCTGGAGAACGGCGAAACCTGTCCTAACGCACTGGTGTAAATGCTGAGGTTCCCTTCGCCCGAAGGGAACCCTTTAAGACAATTCCTGCCAACATCTGATTACCGCAGTCTGTTACTATCCTGCCGTTATGTTGATTTTCTTTGAGGACCAAATGAAAAGGATCATTACCCTGGTAGCCTTTGGCGTGCTGCTATCCGGCTGCGTAAGCCATGGCGTGAGCAAAAATTCAGTAAACGAGACACAGCTTGCACAGCACCGCTTCGTGCTGGAAACGGTAAACGGACAGGCCGTCGAGAAAGGCGAGCATCCGGCAGAAATCCATTTTGACGATAAAATGGTTGTCTCTGGCAGCATGTGCAATCGCTTTACGGGTCAGGGGAAATTGTCCGAAGGCACGCTAACGGTGAAGAAGATGGCGATGACACGCATGATGTGTGTTGATGCCCAGCGCAACGCGCTGGACAATGTCATCGGTAAAATGCTCAGTGAAGGTGCCCAGGTCGATCTGACCGATGGCCAGCTTACGCTGACAACCGCCGATCAAACCCTGATTTATACCCAGGCAGATCAGGCTCAGTAAGTGCCACAACTTCCGGCGGCAAGCGACTGTTCGCTACAACGCTTGCCGTTAGGGAGAGCGCACATCCCGATAGCGGTTCCATCCAGTTGACGGGCGACAGACAATGATCCACCGATCATTGCGCAATTCGCCTCACCGCTGCTCGACATGGACGCGCGTAACCCCGGCGCCACGTGCGCGGCCGTTGCCTGCTGTACGGGTTCACTGCTGCATGCAGAGAGTAATAAAACAGCACACCCTACCCAAAACGCTGAACGCATTTCTCATCCCCCAATGATTTAGCAAAACCTAAGCATCATAGGCAGCACAGCGCAGTACGTCGAGACCGTAACCGCACCTTTATGCGTTCCGGAAACATTTTGATTCTATTTTTTTGCGCAAACGCAAAATAACAAACCATATCGAGTGAGTGGCTGACAGGGCTCTGGGGATAAAAAAACGATTCCGCTTTATGTGCGCGTGACGAGATACGTGTGCGTCATTATGCAGGTCGAAAATAAAAAACCTGTCATCGAGACAGGTTCACCAGGGCTTTTTACACTCGTTTTCAGCGATGTGTTTTACGGAAGAACTGCTCCATTGATTCTCTGACATGTTCATCAGGATTTTCAGCGAGGTCCCCCTCCCCTGATGAATGCCGTACGACATTATTATGTCCCTGCAGAAGAGCCGGAGGCTGTTCTGTGTAAGCTGCCGCCGAGCCTAATGACAAAAATAGTAAAAACCACGCCGTTCTTAACGTCTTACCCATCATCAATGACCCTGTATGTTGGTAACATGCAGCGGCTATATTGATGGAGCAAAAGTAAAAAGCTGTATGTGATGTTTAAACGTATCCTGGAAGCTGTGAACAACTGCATGGACGGAAAAATTCTGCGGGTGAACAGTCGCCTGCGAATTTCTTCAAAATTGCGCGGCTTATTTAGCCTCTGGCTGTAAAAAAGGCCCGCCTGAGCGGGCCTATGACAGGCAAAATAATAACGGAAATTATCCAGCCTGGTGCTCAATAACTTTTTGACTGTTCTCGATTGCGATTTTCCGCGGTTTTTCATGTTCAGGAATATCCTGATAAATAGTTACCTCTAAAAGCCCGCTTTCCAGTTTTGCATTGCTGACCTTTGCATGCTCTGGTAGCGAGAAACTTAAACGAAAATCGGAGCGGCGTATGCCTCTGTAAATCCACCCTTGTTCATCCTGGGAGTCATTAACAGCACGTTTACCAGAGATATGGAGAGTGCCGCCCACGGTTTCGATTTCCAGCTCGTCTTCTTTCCAGCCTGGAACGCTTACGTTTAGCAGGTAGTTATTTTCATCCACTTTTTTCAGGTCATAGGCGGGTAACGCCGAAACAGGCGAATCCCCGGTTAACTGACTAAAAAGTTTGTCGATACGGTTGAAACGGTCAGCAAAGACAGAATCAGAAAAGCCCGGAAGTGCTGACAAGGTTCTGAGTGCCATAAATTAACCTCCTGAATGTTGGATTCAAAAGTTCAAGTTAAAGGCAAGCCTGGCTTGTCCGCTGATCAAAATAAGCACTGAAAACGGTTTTTCAAGACCTGCATAAAAAATTTTTTCCTGTTTCCTGTCACAAAGATTCGCACCCCGCTGCAAAACAAATTAGTGCTACTCACGGGAAAACGGCGATAGCAAAATTGCGCTATTTTTCCGGGAATGAACACAACGCGACAGGTTCAACAGGTTACGAACAGAGCCCGAACGACTGAATACAATACATTTATCAGGCTGATAACTGCCGCTAAAGCCCATGAGATCAAAAACCGTTGGCCTCGGGCTGTCTATACTGACTTAAAGCATGGTGAAGAGAGCGACAGAGCCATAACCCTGAAAGCGAAGCGAAGAGACACCAGAAGAAGTCCGATAAATCTATTAAATAAAAGTGCCTGTAGTTGCGCGGCCCCAAAGAGTCGCCATGCGAGCATAACGTCGCTTTAAAACTGACATTTAAGCAATGAGAGTTTCCATATGATCACTATTGACGGTAATGGCGCGGTCGCTTCGGTGGCGTTCCGTACCAGTGAAGTTATCGCCATCTATCCCATTACCCCAAGTTCAACCATGGCTGAGCAGGCAGATGCCTGGGCCGGGAATGGGCTAAATAACGTTTGGGGTGATACGCCACGCGTTGTGGAGATGCAGTCAGAAGCCGGGGCTATTGCTGCGGTACACGGTGCATTGCAGACGGGCGCCCTCTCCACCTCCTTTACCTCGTCGCAGGGTTTGTTGTTGATGATCCCGACGCTGTATAAACTCGCCGGTCAACTCACACCTTTCGTATTGCACGTGGCGGCCCGAACTATTGCCACCCATGCGCTCTCTATATTCGGCGATCATTCCGATGTGATGGCCGTCCGGCAGACTGGCTGTGCGATGCTCTGTGCGGGTAGTGTTCAGGAGGCGCAGGACTTTGCGTTGATTTCGCATATCGCAACGCTGAAAAGCCGCGTGCCGTTTATTCACTTCTTTGATGGCTTTCGCACCTCGCACGAAATCAACAAAATTGTACCGCTCTCTGACGATACGATCCGCGCCCTGATGCCGCAGGACGAGATTGATGCCCACCGTTCGCGTGCGCTTAATCCTGAACATCCGGTCATTCGCGGCACCTCCGCCAACCCGGATACCTTTTTCCAGTCACGCGAAGCGACTAACCCCTGGTACAACGCCGTTTATGACCACGTTGAGCAGGCAATGGATGCGTTTGCAACCGCCACCGGACGTCAGTACAAACCGTTTGAGTACTACGGACACCCTCAGGCTGAGCGCGTCATTATCCTGATGGGGTCAGCGATTGGTACCTGTGAAGAGGTTGTCGACGAACTCCTCACCCAGGGTGAGAAAGTCGGCGTACTGAAAGTGCGCCTGTTCCGCCCGTTCAGCGCACAGCATCTGCTTTCTGTGTTGCCTGAATCGGTAAAAACTATCGCCGTACTTGATCGCACAAAAGAGCCCGGTGCGCTGGCTGAACCCCTCTATCTGGACGTGATGACTGCGCTCGCGGAAGCCTTTAATCGCGGTGAACGTGAAACCCTGCCTCGCGTTATCGGTGGACGCTACGGATTGTCATCCAAAGAGTTTGGCCCGGATTGCGTATTGGCCGTCTTCAGTGAACTGCGCGCCAGCAAACCTAAACCACGCTTTACCGTCGGCATCTATGATGACGTGACAAACCTGTCGCTGCCATTGCCGGAAAATACGCTGCCCTCAAAAGCGCGTCTGGAAGCTCTGTTTTATGGACTTGGCAGCGACGGCAGTGTTTCAGCCACCAAGAACAACATCAAAATTATCGGCAATTCAACACCGTGGTATTCACAGGGGTATTTTGTCTACGACTCCAAAAAGGCGGGCGGTCTGACCGTTTCGCACCTGCGCGTCAGTGAACACCCGATTCGCTCGGCTTATCTGGTATCACAGGCGGATTTCGTCGGCTGCCATCAATTGCAGTTTATTGATAAATATCAGATGGCGGAGCGGCTGAAACCTGGCGGTATTTTCCTGCTCAATACTCCGTACAGTGCGGACGAAGTGTGGGAGCGACTGCCACAAGAAGTGCAGGCTGTTCTGAACCAGAAGCAAGCCCATTTCTACGTCATTAATGCCGCAAAAATTGCCCGCGAATGTGGGCTGGCCGCGCGTATCAACACGGTGATGCAGATGGCCTTCTTCCACCTGACGAGGATCCTGCCGGGCGACAGCGCGCTGGCAGAGTTGCAGGGGGCGATTGCCAAAAGTTACAGCAACAAAGGCCAGGAACTGGTTGAACGCAACTGGCAGGCACTGGCGATGGCGCGTGAGTCGCTGTTCGAAGTCCCGTTGCAACCGGTAAATCCTGCCAGTGCGCACCGCCCGCCGGTGGTTTCTGATGCAGCACCCGATTTTGTCAAAACTGTCACGGCCGCCATGCTGGCTGGCCTGGGCGATGCCCTCCCTGTTTCTGCACTGCCGCCAGACGGTACCTGGCCGATGGGGACCACCCGCTGGGAGAAGCGCAATATCGCCGAAGAGATCCCTGTCTGGAGAGAAGATCTCTGTACGCAATGTAACCACTGCGTTGCGGCCTGCCCACACTCAGCCATTCGCGCCAAAGTGGTTTCACCAGAAGCAATGGAGCATGCTCCGGCAAGTCTGCATTCACTGGATGTAAAATCCCGTGATATGCGCGGTCAGAAGTATGTGTTACAGGTAGCGCCCGAGGATTGCACCGGCTGTAATCTGTGCGTGGAAGTCTGCCCGGCAAAAGATCGTCAGAATCCGGAAATTAAAGCCATCAATATGATGTCGCGACTTGAACACGTGGAAGAGGAGAAAGTGAATTTCGACTACTTCCTGAGCCTGCCGGAGATAGATCGCAGCAAACTGGAACGTATCGATATTCGTACCTCGCAGCTTATCAGCCCGCTGTTTGAATACTCCGGTGCCTGTTCCGGCTGTGGCGAAACCCCATACATCAAGCTGCTTACCCAACTGTATGGCGATCGCATGCTGATAGCTAACGCCACCGGTTGTTCATCAATTTATGGCGGTAACTTGCCTTCCACGCCGTATACCACTGATGCGGCAGGCCGTGGTCCGGCATGGGCGAACTCCCTGTTTGAGGATAACGCCGAGTTTGGTCTGGGCTTCCGCCTGACGGTCGATCAGCATCGCAAACGCGTGATGCGCCTGCTGGAACAGTTCGCCGGGCGAATTCCGGACGAACTCAACAATGCGCTGCATGCTGACGCAACACCTGATGAGCGCCGGGAACAGGTTGCTGCACTGCGTCAGGCGCTGGCCGGTGTCGATGAAGCCAAAGAGTTGTTGACCGATGCTGATGCACTGGTCGAGAAATCCATCTGGCTGATTGGCGGCGATGGCTGGGCCTATGACATTGGCTTTGGCGGCCTCGATCATGTGTTGAGCCTGACCGAGAACGTCAACATCCTGGTGCTGGATACCCAGTGTTATTCCAACACCGGTGGTCAGGCATCGAAAGCCACGCCGCTCGGTGCAGTCACTAAGTTCGGCGAACATGGTAAACGTAAGGCGCGTAAGGATCTTGGCGTCAGCATGATGATGTACGGCCATGTTTATGTCGCGCAGATTTCACTTGGCGCACAGCTCAACCAGACAGTCAAAGCGATTCAGGAGGCGGAAGCCTACCCAGGCCCGTCATTGATCATTGCCTATAGCCCCTGTGAGGAACATGGCTACGACCTGGCATTGAGCCATGATCAGATGCGTCAACTGACGGCAACCGGCTTCTGGCCTCTCTACCGCTTCGATCCGCGCCGTGCGGATGAAGGGAAATTGCCGCTGGCGCTCGATTCCCGCCCACCGTCTGATGCGCTGGCCGAAACGCTTCTCAACGAGCAACGTTTCAGGCGCCTTAACGCCCAGCAACCGGAGGTGGCTGAGCAGCTCTGGAAAGACGCCGCCGCCGATTTGCAAAAACGTTATGATTTCCTCGCCCAAATGGCGGGTAAATCGGAAAAAAGCTCGGCAGAATAATGATTTAAACTGGACAAAAAGCCTGCATATTTGCAGGCTTTTTATTTCTGTGCGTCTTGCAACAGACCGCGTATCTGGTGGATGATAAACCTTCCCCGCGCCGAGTTGTAAAGGACACCCAGCATGCAACACCATCCCGTAAAATCTTCTCGTATTTCATCCATTGGCTATGATGAACGTACAACCACGCTGGAAGTCCGATTTCATGATAAAAGTACCTTGCAGTACCGTGGTGTGCCGGAAAGAATTTTCACCGTCTTTCTGACGGTTGTATCAAAAGGACGCTATTACGATGGTGTAGTAAAAGGCAAATTCCCGGAAAAGAAAGTGGCCTGAAGGGGGAGCATTTCCTCACGATACTTACCAAAAATCCGCCTGTTTTCTGAAAATCCTGCCATAACAGACATTGCTGATATAAAACTGTCAAATAACTGCGCCATACTCATGTTCAGACCTGAACATTCGTCTGACTATTCCTTTGCTATAGAGAACAATTGAATGAAATTAAGCAGAACTCGCCGCACAATGCAGATTCACTGGAGCCTGCAACGTCAACGCGAAAACCAATGGAAGAAATTCAGCCTTGTGCTGACTAACCGCAGAGCCTGAATAACCGCCTTGTCCGCCGTTATGTGCGCTAAACGTAACGGCAATGCCCTCTCTCCTCTTACGTCTAAAACAGTCATCCTATCGACGGCGGTAAACAATATTACGGTTTCAGAGTGATAACATTTGCAGAGCCGATCCGCTTTGGGTAATGTTCTCTCCTGCTTTTCACCTCAGGCATTAGAGAACAGTTATGAGACTGGGTATTGCTTTCCCTATCATCGTATTTATCGTCGCTGTTGTGTTTCTCAGCTGGTTTATTATCGGTGGCTACGCTACACCGGGCTAATAACGGTGTTGATCCCTGCGACCATACCCACGATAAAAATCCTATATTCGCCGTCAATCATTGCTACAATCTCGCTTTAGTGCCCGTATCTGTTGGCCTGGTCGCGCCTGGTTGACGTTGAACACCTGAATTGAGCCTTTTTTCATGTCGCAAAATCAAGAAATTACCAAAAAAGAACAATACAATCTGAACAAGCTGCAAAAACGTCTGCGCCGTAATGTGGGCGAAGCGATTGCCGACTTCAATATGATTGAAGAAGGCGATCGCATCATGGTCTGTCTCTCCGGCGGCAAAGACAGCTATACCATGCTGGAAATCCTGCGTAATCTGCAGCAAAGCGCGCCTATCAATTTCAGCCTTGTGGCGGTAAACCTCGACCAGAAGCAGCCGGGGTTTCCGGAGCATATTCTGCCAGCCTACCTGGAGCAGCAGGGCGTCGAATATAAGATTGTAGAAGAGAACACCTACGGGATCGTAAAAGACAAAATTCCGGAAGGTAAAACGACCTGTTCACTCTGCTCACGCCTGCGTCGCGGTATTTTGTACCGTACGGCCACCGAGCTGGGCGCCACGAAAATCGCGCTGGGCCATCACCGTGACGACATTTTGCAGACGCTGTTCCTGAACATGTTCTATGGCGGCAAAATGAAAGGGATGCCGCCTAAGCTAATGAGCGATGACGGCAAACATATCGTGATTCGCCCGCTCGCTTACTGCCGCGAAAAAGATATCGAGCGTTTCGCCGAAGCTAAAGCTTTCCCTATCATTCCGTGCAACCTGTGCGGTTCGCAGCCGAACCTGCAACGTCAGGTTATCGCCGATATGTTGCGCGACTGGGATAAACGCTATCCCGGCCGTATTGAGACGATGTTTAGCGCGATGCAGAACGTGGTACCTTCGCACCTTAGCGACACGACCCTGTTTGATTTCAAGTCAATCCATCACGGTTCTGCGGTGGTGGCTGGTGGCGATCTCGCTTTTGACCGCGAAGAGATTCCCTTACAGCCAGCAGGCTGGCAGCCTGATGAAGACGATGCCGATTTCACGGCCAACCGTCTCGACATCCTCGAAATCAAATAAACCAGCAGCCCTCTTCGACAGAGGGCTTTTTTTTACCTGTGCGGCGGAGGATCGATAATCGGTCGCGGATCCGGGTCGAATGGCGGATCGGGGATGGGTTGTGGTTTTGGGATGGGATCGGGCACCGGAACCGGATCAGTCGGAATCGGGTCGCTCATCTGCAGTGGGGTTAATGTACGCATTTTCGCCTCCTTTTTCGCGTTGCCATCCTTTAAGGGTAGACCGGACAAACTGAGAGGCAAAAAAAAGCCGACTCTTCAAAGTCGGCGTCGTACGAATCAATTGTGCTATGCAGTAATTCAAAAAAGGAAGTAAGACAATATGGAGCGCAACGCCCATCGCTTGACGTTGCATTCACCTGCGAGTGCAATATTGCACTGGTTGCGTGTAGCATTTATTGATATCGCTCAAAGTAAACGGCGTTTTTATGTTCATTTTTTGTTAAAAAAGTGAAATTTTACAGCCATTTACTGCGATGCAACCACCAGGTAACACCGCCGATCAGGATGACCAACATAATGCAGAAAAGTGCGAAGCCAAATCGCCATCCACCGCCGGGGATTCCGCCTAAATTGACGCCAAACAGCCCGGTCAGAAATGTGCTGGGCAGGAAGACCATTGCCATCAACGACATGGTATAGGTTCTGCGGGCCAGCGATTCCTGCATTACCTGGGTTATTTCATCCGTCATCACCGCCGTGCGCGCGATACAGGCATCAATTTCATCAAGCCCCCTCCCCAGTCGGTCTGCAATGTCTTGCATACGACGACGCTGATCATCGGTCATCCAGGGCAGCCGCTCGCTGGCCAGCCGTGCAAAAATATCCCGTTGTGGCGCCATATAACGACGCATCACAATTAACTGCTTACGCAGTAATGCGAGGAAACCTCTGGGGGGAATCTCCTGGTCAAGCAAATTGTCTTCAAGGTCAATAATCTTATCGTGAAGCTCTTCTATAAACTCGCTGGCATGGTCAGTGAGGGCATCACAAACATCCACCAGCCAGCCGCCACAATCCACCGGGCCGGTCCCCTCCTCCAGATCGCTCACCACGTCATCGAGTGCCAGAACTTTGCGCTGGCGCGTCGAGATGATCATTCGTTCGTCCATATAGACACGCACTGCAACTAACTGATCCGGACGTTCGTCTGTGCTGCCGTTAATGCAACGCAGCGTAATAAGCGTACCTTCGCCTACACGACTGACGCGCGGACGCAGGCTTTCCCCGGCCAGCGCGTTTCTGACGCTATTGGGCAGCTGCGGCGTTGATGCCAGCCATTGCGCGCTCTCTGGATTGGTATAATTCAGATGCAGCCAGCAAGGATGCTGTGCATCAATGACGTCATCAGCCTCCAGCGGTTTGACCCCGCCCTTTCCATCCAGACGCCAGGCGAAAACTGCATCCGGAATATCGACATCCGTTCCTTTGATTGCTTCCACATCACCTCCACAATCAATATAAGTATTGTTGTCAGTCTAGCTCCCTGCGCACGTTAAGCAACCATCATGCTGAATTCGTTACAAATATTAAAAAAAAGCCCGCTTAAGCGGGCCAGAGGCGGGATGACCTGAAAGTCAGAAGGAGTGCCAGTAATTTTCCTGGTTATGGATGACCGGGCTTACCAGGCGGGGTTTACGATTTTCGGAAGGAATGGTTGCCGTTGTCGCAACGGGTTCAACGTCTGTTAACCGTTTTTCCGCCAGACGGAACCTGGATGTGCGTGCCTGCAGTTCGATAACCCGGTTTTTCAGCATGTCCGAAGAGCCAGCCAGCTCTTCGACCATGGTGACATTACTCTGCGTAACTTTTTCAAGTTCGGACAACGCAAGCGTGATCTGTGAAATGCCTTTTTCTTGTTCCACGGTCGATACCGCAATCTCATCCATCAGCTTGCTAACCACACTCGCACCCGAAACAATCTCATGCATATTCTGCTCGGCCTCGCTGACGACAGTCGCCCCTTGCGTAACGTTCTCGGTGGTGACAGCAATCAGTGACTTAATATTTTTAGCCGCTTCGGCGCTGCGATGCGCCAGGCCCCTGACTTCTCCAGCCACAACGGAGAAGCCTTTACCGTGATCCCCGGCTCTTGCCGCTTCCACAGCAGCGTTAAGTGCGAGAATGTTAGTCTGAAAAGCTATGCCATCAATAAGGGAGATGATATCTGCCATCTGGCCCGCACAGTCGGTAATAGACTGCATATTTTTCGCCACCTGCCCCATTAAATCCCCACCTTTACGCGCACTGGCACTGGCATCACTCGCCCGGGTGCTGGCAAGCCGCGTGTTTTCGGCATTATTTTTGGTACTGCTGGCTATCTGCTCCATGCTGGCCGCAGTTTGCACCAGCGCCGCAGATTGCTCTTCGGTTTTCACCGACAGTTCGCCGCTTCGCGACGCCAGTTGATCGGAGAGATCCATGGCGTTTTGTGAAGAGAGACGTATCTCATTAACCAGGGTTGCGATGCTTGCAGAAAGGCTATTAATTCCCGGAATTAACCGCCCGGCACAGTTGTTGCCAAATTCTGCAATCGTAATCGACAGGTTGCCGGAGGTCACCTCTTCGATACTTTTCTTAACCGTATTAATTGGCGAGACTAAATAATAAGTCATATAAAACCAAAGCAAACCTAAAGTCGCTACCCAAACCACGCTAATTGCTGCTAATAATGCCATGTTTTTTGAGATGGCGATCACTAAAAGTTCCATAATTATAAAAGAGACAATCAGGAACGATAATATAAACGTTCTAACACTAATATTTTTAAGCATGGGGCACCAACAAATACTTCATGAGGGGTAATATTCTTATAGCATTCGGCATTCACTTTTTCATCTGGAATTTGATCCTGCCACATGTTTGGCCCCACACCACCGCAGTTTGACTTAAGAGCAGAGTAATCGTTCAAAAATTAGGTTGTGGTGCAAATATTAATGGTGAGAAATCTAAAAAAGTCTTTATATCAGGGATGATTCATCGTATAAAAATCAGCGCAAAACTTTCAACATCATAATTTATGATGTGGCTTAAGTTATATTTAAGCCACGCTAAAATGATTCATAATTCTAAAGTTACTATTGCGAATGCCGATAACAATAAATTACTTTTAATTTAGCTTAAATCGCAGTATAAATAATAAATATTTCCAGCAACATAAATTCGTCAGGTTAGCTGCTAGAATAAAAATTACAAATAACTCATTCTTTTTTAGCGGGCGTGAAATCCATAATGCTTTATGTATCGTGGGACCCTATTCTTATTGGTATTTCTTTTGTCGTGGCGTTCATTGCCTCATTCGTGGCGCTGGATAGCGCCAGCAAAATTTTTTCTTCCTCCGTTCGCGGTGCACTGTTCTGGCGATTCTGCGGCGGGGCAACGTTAGGTATAGGAATATGGTCAATGCATTTTGTTGGCATGCTGGCAATGCGCATGCCTATCGTGATGCATTACGATTTAGTGTTAACCATTGCTTCGTTCGTCGTTGCGTTAATTGCCGCCACTCTTGCCATCAATGTGGTGGTTAGCGCTGAGATGCTCCCCTTTCGACGCCTCATACTGGCGACCTGTTTATTGTGTCTGGGCATTGTGGGTATGCACGCGCTCGGTATGGCTGCCCTCACCGATTACGTCACGCTCTACTGGAACACGCCGGGTCTAATTCTCTCAGTAACCATTGCCTTTTTCGCCTCCGGCTTTTCGCTGTGGCTTGCCTTTGGTCGCCAGGTCAACCAGCACGGCGCCTTTATCTATCGGGTTTTCGCAGGTCTCGTCCTCGGCATTACCATATGCGCAATGCATTATGTGGCGATGAGCGCCGTTGAGTTCAGCAATGGTAAAGACAGCACAGGAATTATCGTTCGCAGTACCGCCCATTACTCTACACATACCAGCGTGAGCGAAACTGGCCTTTCAATCTGGGTTTCCACCTCCACGCTCATTGTATTGGGAATAATGTTGTTTATTTCACTCATTGATTCCCAGATCCGCACCTCACGACTTACAGAAAGCCTGCGTCAGTTGAATCACCAACTGGAGATGCAGGCCCATTTCGATCCCCTGACTAACCTGGCAAATCGTATTCAATTCGATATCTTACTGGATGCGTGCCTCGCCAGTGCAGCAGCCCAACGACAGCGATTCGCCTTATTATTTATGGATCTTGACCGTTTTAAGCAGGTCAATGATGCGTATGGACATCACGTCGGTGATCTATTATTGAAATCCGTAGCCATAAGACTTTCGACCTGCGTCAATGCAAAAATGACGCTGGCGCGTCTTGGCGGTGATGAGTTTATTTTGCTGGTACCTGATTGTATTGATGAGGAGATCACCACACTGGCGAAAAGGCTGGTAGACACCATTCATTTTCCATTTTATGAGCAAGGCCATGTCATTAACGTATCGTTAAGTGTGGGTATCAGTTTTTATCCTCAACATGGTGATACCGTTCAGGATCTCAAATTCAGAGCGGATGCCGCAATGTATCGTGTCAAAAAAAATGGACGTAATGGTTGGGAAGTCTGGCACCCGGCGATAACCCACAATGCGGCAAATACTCCTTTTTTCCTCTCAGATATCTCCATCAATCAAAAGTAAAATTTACTTATTGCGGCGATACATACCAATTCACCTTTTTTTGCGTTAGATTTTCCTCAAGCCTGATAAAAATAGTGCCGAAAAAGCTATTATTCGATACGTTACAATAATTAAAGCGATGCGCACAATAAGGGGATAAACCCATGCTGACAGATCACCTGGCTGCGCTTAATCTGCTGACGACACCGGTCTGGGTAGTTTCACCCGAGACTGAAGAGCTGCTTTTTACCAACACAGCGGCGAAGAAATTGACCGCAGAGGGTTCATTACGGGATTTGCGAACCGGTAAATATTCCGCCTGGGCGCAGCACAATCTGGCCATGTACCTGCCGGGCCTCAGGAATCAGCATAATATTATCGAAGTATGGACTGTTCATATTGATGGCGAGGAGGTCAGTTTAAGTTGTAAGGCCTCTCTGCGTGAAATCACTGGCGTGGGTGAAGTGATTCTTTTTGAAGGATTATCAGCGGGAACTTCCGCCAGACTAAAAGCCAGCCGCTCAAAAACATACCGCCCCCGCAAGCAGGGTTTTTATGCCCGCTTTTTCTATACCAACTCCGCGCCCATTCTGCTTATTGATCCCGCCAGAGACGGCCTCATCGTTGACGCCAATCTCGCCGCATTACGCTTTTACGGCTACTCCTACGATGAAATGTGCCAAAAGCACACCTGGGAAATCAACACGCTAGGGCGCGGTATTCTGCCGGTGATGGCAGAGATCGCTCATCTGCCTGGCGGCCACAGGCCGCTCAATTTTGTGCACAGGCTGGCAGATGGTTCCACCCGCCATGTTCAGACCTACGCCGGTCCGGTTGAAATCTATAATGAGCGACTGATGCTTTGCATCATCCACGACATTACCGAACAGAAACGCCTTGAGCAGGAACTGGAATATGCCGCGCACCGTGATTTACTCACCGGTTTGCTGAACCGCCGGCAGTTCTACCACCTGACTGAACATGTTATGCCGACTGCTTTCGATTTCAGTCTGTTGCTGGTAGATACCGACCATTTTAAACGCATCAATGATCAGTATGGTCATCAGAAAGGTGACGAAGTCCTGATACAACTTTCCCGCACACTTGAACAACATTGCCGACGCGGAGACTACGTGTTTCGCTGGGGAGGTGAAGAATTTCTCTTACTGCTGCCGCATACGACCGAGGAAATCGCTATTGGTGTCGCTGAGCAGTTACGTGAAGCCGTCGCCAGTATCAGTATTCCCCAACTGCCAGGCTTTACTGTGAGTATCGGCGTTGCGCGCCACCTGGCGGGAGAGTCACTGGATGAGCTGTTTAAGCGTGTCGATGAAGCGTTGTATCGCGCGAAAAACAGCGGGCGTAATAAAGTGCTGGCGGCCTGAATTCAGGGCAAAAAAATGCGCCCTTACGAGGGCGCTTTTCAGTGATGGGCGATGCTTAGTGGATGCCCATTCGCCAGGCAAAATCAATCTCTTCTTTCAGCTCGCTATGCGAGAGTGTCAGCAAATCCGCAAATTCCAGCCTGAGTTGTTTTAATTTCTTAAGATATTCTGCAGGCGTTAATGCGCTTTTATCGCGACGGAGATATTCAATTGCCAGTTGAGTGGGGTCTAATTCGGTGTGCATATAATCCTCATGTGTGGTTAAAACATAATCACTATAACACATTTTTCCGGCCATTTTTTGACCAAAATCGTATATGCGTTCGACATCACACCTATTTTTGTGCACAGCGGGCAATAAAATTCAAGAAGTTATGATGAACTGAAAATCGCGAAACCTGCCGATATTTTTGCTGGGACATATCTCTCCGGACACAGTGTCCCGTCCCTTCATCCCGATGCAATCCGGCAGGTTCAAACTCTTTTCAATAACAGAATCGGTTGATGGGAAAATGCATTGCTGGCGCTTTATCAGCGCCAGCTGAAATGTCGAAAAGCTTTATAGCCGCTTGCGTGAACTTATCAGAATCAGTGTTTGATCAAATACATCGTGCGGGTATAAGCGACATCTTCCGGGTTGGTAATGGGGTAACCTTTCAACCACGGTTTAATCAGTCGTCCATTGGTATATTGATAGACGGGAATGATCGGCGCTTTTTCGGCGATGATTTTCTCTGCCGCATTGTAATCCGCATTACGGGCATCGAGCTGTGTTTCCTGCGCAGCCTGACTGATAACTTTGTCATATGCCGGATCGTTAAAACGCGCGATATTTCCGCTATGGGTGGAGGTCAGCAGCGACAGAAAGGTGGACGGTTCATTGTAATCTCCCACCCACGAAGCGCGAATCACATCAAAGTTGCCCGTATTACGGCTATCGATATACGTCTTCCATTCCTGATTTTGCAGTTTGACATCAATGCCCAGATTTTTTTTCCACATTGACGCCACCGCAATCGCAATTTTCTGATGCGTCTCGGAGGTGTTGTACAGTAACGTCAGTTCCAGTGGGCGTTGCGGACCATAACCTGCGGCACGGAGCAATGTTTTTGCCTGGGCATTGAGCTCCGCCTGGCTCATTTTTTCCATTGCTGAAGGTTGCGGTTTAAACCCTGCGGTTACGTCCGGTGTGAATCGCCAGGCCGGTTTTTCCCCGGTGCCTAACACCTTCTCAGCCACCACACGGCGATCAACCGTCATACTTAGCGCCAGACGTACTCGCGGATCGGCTGTCGGCCCTTTTTGCGTATTAAGGGCGTAGTAATAGGTGCCGAGTTGCGGCGGTGTGTAAACCTGGCCGGGAATATCCTTGAGTAATTTCTGGTACTGATTTTTCGGGAATGATTCAGTGATATCAATCCCACCGGCAAGATAACGGTTTGTCGCCGCCGTTTCCTGATTGATCGGCACAAAGGTCACTTTTTGAATGACAGTTTTACTATTGTCCCAGTAATGGGTGTTGGGTTTGAGTTCAATTTTCTCATTCACCACCCTGCTTTCCAGTACGTAAGCGCCATTGCCGACCAGGTTTCCGGGACGCGTCCAGTCCGGGCCGCTTTCAACATTGGCTTTCTGCACCGGGTAAAGCGCGAAACTAGCCGCCAGGTTCGCAAACCATGGCAGTGGCTTATCAAGTTGCACCCGCAGCGTATGGGCATCGACCGCCGTCACGCCAAGCTTATCCGGTGTGACTTTGCCATCAATAATGTCCTGCGCACTGGTGATCCCAGCCAGCGCTGCAAACCAGGCAAAGGGGGACGTTGTTTTCGGATCAACCAGGCGCTGCCAGCTGTACACAAAATCTTGCGCAGTGACCGGCGTACCGTCAGACCACTTTGCATCACTACGCAGGGAAAATGTCCAGACGCGGTTATCGCTGGTCTGCCATTTAGTGGCAACGCCAGGAATGATCTCACCTTTCTCATTCTGATTGACCAGGCCTTCGTACAGATCGCGAATGACCTGAATTTCCGGTAGCCCCACAGCCTTCGCTGGGTCAAGCGTCGCGGGTTCGTCTTTAATATGGCGAACCAACTCCTGTTTCTGAGCCAGTTCTGTGCCTGGCGGAACATCCGCAGCCCAGGGCGATGAGGAAAAACCACAGAGTAAAAGCGCACAACTGAGCAACGAGACAGGATGCTTCATGAGATCCCCTTTTATGTTTTGAAGCTAAGCCAAAGATGAGGTAATTATTTGTTTTAGAACGAACGAATGCAAATTTTCGTCGATGGAAAGTTGACGGCTATTCCTTTTTACCTGAATACAGCAATAATTTGTCCATATGAGAAATATGCCTAAAACTTGCAATAAGCCAACCAGAAAAAGGATGACTATGCCTGCTTCACGCCCACGCCCGGAACGGGGTGCTTTTCCTTCCGGTAGCGAATATTACGGACATTCTCTGTTAGGTGCGCCGCTCATCTGGTTTCCGGCAACCGAAGCCTCGCATGCCAGCGGGCTTATCATTGCGGGAACCCACGGAGATGAAAATTCCTCTATCGTAACGCTCTCCTGCGCCTTGCGTACGCTGAAACCAGAGCTACGTCGCCACCACGTTGTGCTGGCCGTTAATCCCGATGGTTGTCAGCTTGGCCTGCGCGCTAATGCGAATGGCGTGGATTTGAATCGCAACTTTCCCGCCGCAAACTGGAAACCCGGTGAAACGGTTTATCGCTGGAACAGTGCCGCAAAAGCGCGTGACGTGGTGTTATCGACAGGCGACGCTCCCGCCTCCGAACCGGAAACCCGCGCGTTATGCCAGTTGATTCATCAGTTGCGTCCCGCATGGGTAGTGTCGTTTCATGACCCGCTGGCATGTGTGGAAGATCCGCGTAATAGCGCGTTTGGTCAGTGGCTGGCGCAGGCGTTTAACCTGCCTCTGGTCACCAGTGTAGGTTACGAAACGCCAGGCTCTTTCGGCAGCTGGTGTGCGGATATGAATTTGCACTGCATCACAATGGAATTTCCGCCAGTTTCAGCCGATGAAGCCAGCGAGAAATACCTGAGCGCGATGATCGCTCTATTGCATTATGACCGGGAAAGATGAAGCTGGCCGGGGGTAAATTGCAGCGCCGGTTCGACATCCACCGCAAGCCATGTGGGTCCGTCGAGATCGGCGAAGCGAACCTCACCCACCAAAGGCAGCGCCGCAGCAATGGCCCTTGAAGTGCAAATCATGCACCCCAGCATCAATCCAAAACCTTGCTCTCGCGCCGCACGGGCCAGGGCCAACGCTTCTGTCAGCCCACCGGTTTTATCCAGTTTGATGTTTACCATCTCATAGCGCCCCGCCAGCGCAGCGAGATCCCGCTGCGTATGACAACTTTCATCGGCACAGATGGGCAATGGATGAATAAAGTTACTCAGTGCGGCATCGTCGCCTGCCGGAAGCGGCTGTTCGAGCATCGCCACACCGAGGTCCGCCAGGAGCTGACAGCGGGCGGCGAGACCTTCGCTTTGCCAGGACTCATTGGCATCAACAATCAGCGTCGCTTCCGGCGCGGCGGCGCGTATCGCCACCAGCCTTTCGCTGATCAAGTGATCGTCAAGTTTCACCTTAAGCAGTTTTGCGCCAGCCTCCCACAGCGCTGAGGCACTGGCGGCCATTTGCTCTGGCGTACCGATAACCACTGTTTGCGCAGTAGTGACTGCGGCGGGCAATGTTACCCCCACATACTGCCCAAGCGTCATTCCCTGTCGTCTGGCCTCCAGATCCCAAAGCGCACAATCCACGGCATTACGCGCCGCGCCGGCAGGAAGCAATGTCTGGAGTTCTTCTCGGGTCAGACGATTTTCCAGTTGTGGCAGAATTGTCATAATCTGCGCAATCACCGAAGCCTCGCTCTCGCCATAACGTGGGTATGGCGTACATTCTCCTGAGGCTTTGACGCCGTCATCTTCCAGTTCAACGACCACTACCCGGGCCTCGCTGCGCGCACCCCGTGCGATCACAAAAGGCGTGTGTAACGGCCAGGTTTCATCATAAACCTTAACGCTTCTCATCCCTTTCTCCTCTGCCGCCCTTTCCACGAGTATAGATGTGAAATTAGGTTTGCCGTGGTCCTTGCTTTCAGAATACACTAGCGCTGAAGTTAACTATATGTAAACAGGAAGATATCTATGTCACAGCTTGTCCATTTCCAGGGTAATCCAGTTTCCGTTGCCGGTAAGATTCCGCAGATCGGGTCCAAAGCCGCACCGTTCTCTCTCGTGGCGAAAGACCTGTCTGACGTTGCGTTAAGCCAGTTTGCTGGTAAACGTAAAGTTCTTAATATTTTCCCGAGCATTGATACCGGCGTATGCGCCGCATCAGTGCGTAAATTTAACGAGCTGGCAACAGGCGTAAACGACACGGTCGTTCTGTGCATTTCTGCTGACCTGCCGTTCGCCCAGTCCCGCTTCTGTGGCGCAGAAGGTCTGAGCAATGTGATCACCCTGTCCACTCTGCGTAACGCAGAGTTCCTGGAAAACTACGGTGTGGGAATTTCAGAAGGCGCGCTGAAAGGACTGGCGGCACGTGCCGTGGTGGTCATTGACGAAAATGACAATGTTATTTTCAGCCAACTCGTCAATGAAATCACCAACGAGCCTGACTACGCTGCCGCACTGGACGTGCTGAAAGGCTAATGAAGTCTGCCCGGCAACATGCTGTTTGCCGGGCCATTCCTGCTATTCATCGCCCTTTTTCTGATTCAATCCATACTCCCGTAACTTATTCGCGATCGCGGTATGCGAGACACCAAGGCGCTTAGCCAGCTTACGCGTGCTGGGGAAACTGCGATAGAGCTGTGTCAGTACCGAGCGTTCAAAGCGGCTGGTGATCTCATCGAGCGACCCCTCCATGGCATCTTCGCCAACAGGCATGGTGGTGGCATCGAAGTCCGGCAGCAAAATATCCTGTGAGCGCAGCTCATAACCTTCCAGTTGGGTAAGCGCACGGTAAACAGCATTTTTTAACTGACGGACATTGCCCGGCCAGCCATAACGCGTCAGGACATTACCCAGATCGGCCGATAATTTAGGCCGGGGAACACCCTGCTCATCGGCAAAACGGGCAACAAAGAGTTCGGTTAGCGGCATGATATCCTGCGGGCGCTCCCGCAGCGGCGGTATATTCAGCGTCAGAACATTCAGGCGGTAATAGAGATCTTCACGGAACGCCCCCTTTTGCACCAGCTCCACCAGGTTACGTTGGGTCGCGCAAATCACCCGCACATCAACATGGACCTCGTGATCTTCCCCAACCCGGCGGAACGTCCCGTCGTTAAGAAAACGCAGCAGTTTAACCTGCATACGCGCAGACATTTCGCCGATTTCATCCAATAACACCGAACCGCCATTAGCCTGCTCAAAGAAGCCTTTTTTTCCTTCCGGAGCATGACCAAACAGTTCACTTTCGACGGCATCTTCCGGTATAGAGGCGCAGTTCAGCGCCAGATAAGGTTTTGCCGCACGGGGGCTGGCCATATGGCAGGCACGCGCCAGCAGATCTTTTCCGGTACCCGTGTCACCGGTAATCAGTAGCGGCGCCGTGAGCGTCGCCAGCTTCCGGGCTTGCTCCAATACCTGACGCATTTTTGGGCTGACAGCGACAATCTGGCTGAATGCACCCAGATCCTGTTGCGAAAGATTTTGTAACTGGCGTCCCATTCGGACGGTGGAACGCAGCATGACTACCGCGCCGGTCAGAACCGGTTCACCGGTTTCGCCTTCCAGATGGACCGGAGTAATTTCCATCAGGAAGTTTTGTCCATTGATGGCAACATGTTCACTATGGGAGTTGTGAGGGTTGCTTTCCAGCCAACGCGTAAAATTGAAACCGGAAATCAGTTGTACCGCGTTGTGATTGCGCAATTTACTCTGGTCCAGCGCAAATAGCTGGCAACTTGCCGGGTTCGCCAGTTCAATCTTCCCTTTCATATCCAGCGATAACACGGGTTCCGGCAGCGCCTCCAGCACCGCACTCAGTGCGCGGTGCTCACGCTCGGAAGGCATCCACAAGACAGTGCGCACATCAGTTACGCCGGGGATGCGACGAATCTCTGCCATAAGGCTGCTGAATGTATTAAATTCGAGAGCAGCAAAATTCAGGTAGATGCGCCCGACAGGGTCTATCTCAATTCCGCGTAAATCAATGCCACGTAACACCAGTAAATCCAGCAGTTCGCGTGTCAGACCCAGCCGGTCTTCACAAAAGACTTCAAGACGCATGGAAATATCACCCTACATTATCAACTAATGCCAGGATGATATGTCAGTTCCTGTCTGGCAGGAAGATGTCTGTCAAGAAATATTGACAGCATGGCGGAAAAGTGGGCGCTGTGCCGTAAAGTTAAACGCGCAGCGCACAATTTATAGTCCATCACGCTTCGGGGATTTGCCTTTTTGCACCGTCTCTTTGAGCTGCACTACTAACTGGCGGCGAAAATCGCCCAGCCGCGGTTTGTCATCGCCAATCCATGGTAAGGGGCGGCACAACTCCATGGCTTTGATACCTAATCGGGCGGTCAATAAACCTGCGCCAATCCCCTGTGCGGCACGGGCGGAGAGACGAGCTGCAAGATCTTGCGACATCCAGTCCATACCCACTTCGCGCACCATTTCACTGGCTCCGGCAAAGGCAATATTAAGTAACACCAGGCGAAAGAGACGCAGTCGGCTGTAATACCCAAGCTCAATACCATAAAGCGTGGCAATGCGGTTAATCAGCCGCAGGTTGCGCCAGGCGATAAAAGCCATATCCACGACTGCAAGCGGGCTCACGGCAATCATTAATGTTGATTCAGCCGCCGAGCGACTGATCTCTCGCCGTGCCTGGTTATCCAGCACCGGCTGCACGATATGTGCATACAGCGATACCACTTCCCGGTCATTTTGCGTTTCATGGATAGCGGCATACCAGCGCTGGAGCGCGGGATGCGCATGGTCAAGCCCGGCCTGACGCGCCAGGCTTTCACAAAATGCGCGTCCTTTCCCCGTTCCGTGGCTGTGAAGTAATTCACTCGCCTCGTCCCGAGCCTGGGCGCGCTGACGTAGCCGCCATAAACGACGCCATTCCGTCGCCACGGAACCCACACCTGCACCGACAATCAATGCCCCGGCGGCACATCCGCCCATAGCCACCCAATCCTGAGTCTGCCAGGCATTCATCGCCCATTGCACGCCCTGCCCGACAACGCTTGCGCCAAACAGCCCCATCCCGGTCAACACCATTTTGCGCCACAGGCTGCGTTTGGGATGCAGCGCCGCCTCGACGGCGGCTTCTGCCGGACTTTCTTCGCGCATTTCGTCAGGATTGACCGGGGCAAAGTTTTCAGCCAGTTCGTCGCCAAATGTTTGCGCAGCTTTAACCTGCATGACGGTCTCCGCTTCCAGCGGCCCGGTAAAATCGATACGCGGTTTGAGGGGTTCGCTCATCGCAATTTATCTCCCAGTAAAAATTCCAGCGCGGCGTCCAGACGGATATGCGGCAGCGGCTTATCCACATCCAGCGCCTGAGGACGAAAGGATTCAAACTGAAACCCCTGTTTTTCCCAGAATGCCTGGCCGGGCAGGCGCGCTGGCACCTCGCCGGGGTAAAACGTGAGCGGGGAACCATCGCTCAGTCGGTGACCACGTAAAGCGGGAATTTTCTCGCCATTAACGTCAATTACGCCACTTTGCGTTGCCTGAACGGATGCCAGGCCGACACAATCCATGCTGATGCCTTCAAACGCGGCGTTTTGCCATGCATCCTGAATCAGTTGCTGGAGTAGCGACACCATATTGGCATGCTGATCGAGAGTGACATGATCCGCTTTTGTGGCGGCAAACAGCAGTTTGTCGATAACCGGCGAGAACAGACGACGAAACAATGTCCGCTGGCCATAGTGAAAACTCTGCATCAGTTGTGTCAGCGCCAGTCGCATATCACTGAAGGCCTGCGGCCCGCTATTGAGTGGCTGCAGACAATCCACCAGTACTATCTGGCGGTCAAAACGCAGGAAGTAATTTTTGTAAAACGCCTTCACGACATGCTCGCAATAGTAGTTATACCGATCGCGCAGCATACCCGCATTCGTGTGTTTACCCGCCTGCGCCAGTCTGGCTTCCCCTGTTTCGTCCACATCGGGCCACGGGAAAAATTGCAGCGCAGGCGCGCCGGCCATATCACCGGGCAGAACAAAACGACCCGGCTGAATAAAATGCAACCCTTCGCGTTTACACTGATGCAAATAATCTGTCCACGCGGCGGCAATCTCCGCCAGGCGGTTTTCATCGGCAGGCGCTAAAGGATCCAGCCCCTTACACATGTCTTGCCACTTCTGCGACCATTCGCCACGAGCCCCCTGCAACAGACCGCGCATTTGTCGTGACCAGCTCTGGTAATCCTGAGCCAGCATTGGCAAATCGAGCAGCCATTCGCCGGGATAATCGACAATTTCCAGATACAGGGTGGAGGTCTCTTTAAAATGGCGCAGCAGCGAATCCTGTGACCGAAAACGCAGCGCGAGTCGAATCTCGCTGACACCACGTGTAGGTGTTGGCCAGACGGGCGGCGTGCCATAGAGTTGCGCCAGCCCTTCGTCATAAGTAAAACGAGGAATACCAAAATCACGCTGCGGAACTCGTTTAACACCAAGCAGTCGCTCTTCACGTACCGCGCTGAACAACGGAAGCCGCGCGCCCGCATGAACGTTAAGCAGTTGGTTCACCATTGCGGTGATAAATGCTGTCTTTCCGCTGCGGCTAAGCCCCGTGACGGCTAACCGCAGATGGCGGTCCATCCCCCGGTTTACCAGGGCATTAAGTTGATTTTTCCATCGTTCAATCGTCATTCCGTGCCGCCATGAAATCTGAAAATTTATTCACAGGATATATGAGATGAGGTGCATTTCGGCAGATATCAACGGTAGCGAGGCGAATGCCCCGCCGCCAGGAGATATTATTCAGAGGTAACGACAGGCTTTTTCAGACCGGCAATGCCGCCCATATTGATGACATTCTGATAACCCATTTGCTGTAATGCATCCTGTGCCAGTGTCGCCTGCCGCCCGGAATTGCAGTACAGGTAAAGGATGTCCTCTTTTGCCAGTGGCGGAAAGGTCCCGGCCTGAATATCGCGAAGCGGTATATTCAGAGCCCCCTGAATATGTTCACACTGATATTGTTCCGGGATCCGTACATCAATCCACTTCTGCGCAGTAATAGCCGGTGTGCTGGTGGCGATACGCGTTTGTTTTAACATCCGTCCTTCCTTTGGTTTTGTTAAATCCTTCGCCAACTATACGCGCGGGCATATTGCGGTTGTAGTACTGTTATCGCATTCTGCGCATGGATTACTTCATAAAACGCTTCGAAAATCTGCTCGCCGCGCGATTCAGTAATGGTTCAAGCGCAAAAGCCAGCAACAATTTTACCGGACGTCGCGCCACCGATTTCACCGCCCAGCCTGCAACCCCCGCCGGGCCAAAGCGCAGCGCGGCCAGCAGGACAACTTTCCCGGCGATTTTCATCCCCGGTTTAACTTTCTGTGTAGCCTGTCGCCACGTTGCCATTGCCTGATACCTCTTTATTAAAGCTGTCGGAAACGGCTGCGCAGAGAGAACGTGTCGGAGGTGACATAACGTTCCATCTGACGCAGACGGTGTTCACCGGCTTCCAGTTCCGCGTCCACAGCATCCAGAAGCTGGCTGCTGGAGGGTGCGTTTTCGGCATCCACTGCGCTCTCCGGCATCGGTTCAAGGAAGAAAGTCATGACGATGTAGACCACCACCACCGGGAAAAACAGCCCGAACAGCATGGCCAGCACCGTTATCAGACGGATCAACTTCACCGGAACATCCAGATAGTGCGCAACGCCGGCACATACCCCTTTCACCATGCCTTGCTGCGGGATACGCCATAATTTCTTATTGCTGTTTAAACCTGCCATCAGCGATCTCTCCAGTTCGGATGCTCTGCATCAAGAATGTCTTCCAGCGCCTGAATACGTTCACGCATTCGCCGGGCGTCGTCGGTCAGTTGCACCAGCCGTTGCTGCTCACTTTGCGGTAGTTCACCGCGTGAGGTACGGTTGTTGTAGTGCAGCCATAACCAGACCGGCAAAATAAACAGCACGAATAATGTCAGGGGAATGGCCAGAAAAAGCGCGCTCATGTGTACTCCTTACAGGTGATAATGGGGCGACATCTCCGGATGCCGCCTGCAATGTCTCGCAAAAATATTATTGATTATCCTGTTTCATTTTTGCTTTCAGCTGCGCCAGTTGTTCGCTGATTTCGTCGTCCGCTTTCAGTTCAGAGAACTGCTGATCCAGCGTCTTGTGTTTCCCAAAACCATGACTTTCCGCTTCGGCTTCCATCTGGTCAATTCGACGTTCGAAAGACTCAAAACGGGCCATCGCTTCATCAATTTTGCCGCTATCAAGCTGGCGACGCACATCGCGGGACGAACTCGCCGCCTGGTGACGTAAAGAGAGCGCCTGCTGGCGTGCGCGTGTTTCACTGAGTTTACTTTCCAGCTCGCCAATCTCTTTTTTCATCCTGGCGAGGGTTTCATCAACCTGCACCACTTCCTGCTCCAGCGTGTCGATAAGCGCCGTCACTTTCTGCTTCTCGATCAGCGCCGCACGAGCCAAATCGTCTTTATCTTTACGCAATGCCAGCTCAGCTTTTTCCTGCCATTCAACCTGTTGCGCGGTCGCGTGCTCGACGCGACGTACGAGCTGTTTTTTCTCCGCCAGCGCACGGGCTGAGGTTGAACGCACTTCGACCAGCGTGTCTTCCATTTCCTGGATCATCAGACGCACCAGCTTTTGCGGATCTTCTGCACGCTCAAGCAGCGAGTTGATGTTGGCATTCACGATGTCGGCAAAACGAGAAAAAATACCCATAATCTGTTCCTCTTGATTTCTGTAATCGGGCCTTGCCCTGCTCTCTGCTATTACAATCTTCGTGCCAATTTTTTAATTATATGATTTTAAAGGAAAGACGTTATTTTACCGCTGCGTATTTTTAGTCTACAGTGGTGAATAACACTAACAAGTGGCGAAATTCATCATGGCTGAACAAAGAGACAATCTGCTGGGCGAGTCCAACAGCTTTATCGAGGTGCTGGAACAGGTTTCGCGTCTGGCTCCGCTCGATAAACCCGTGCTTATTATCGGTGAACGCGGTACAGGGAAAGAGTTAATCGCCAATCGTCTTCACTATCTGTCGAGCCGCTGGCAAGGGCCGTTTATCTCCCTCAACTGTGCCGCCCTTAATGAAAATCTGCTTGATACCGAGCTGTTTGGGCATGAAGCGGGCGCATTCACCGGTGCGCAAAAACGCCATCCCGGCCGTTTTGAGCGTGCCGATGGCGGCACCCTGTTTCTTGATGAGCTGGCCACCGCTCCGATGCTGGTACAGGAGAAACTGCTGCGTGTGATTGAATACGGGGAACTGGAGCGCGTCGGCGGCAGCCAGCCTCTGCAGGTGAATGTACGCCTGGTCTGTGCCACCAATGCCAACCTGCCGGAAATGGTTTACAAAGGTACTTTCCGCGCCGATTTGCTGGACCGTCTGGCGTTTGATGTGGTGCAACTTCCCCCATTGCGCCAGCGCCAGAGCGATATCATGCTGATGGCCGACCATTTCGCTATACAAATGTGCCGCGAACTCAAACTGCCGCTGTTTGCCGGTTTTACCGACCGCGCGCGTGAAACACTGATGCGCTACAGCTGGCCGGGGAATATTCGCGAACTAAAAAACGTGGTCGAACGCTCGGTATATCGACACGGAACGAGTGACACGCCGCTCGATGAGATCATTATCGACCCCTTTAACAGTGGGATGCCGACCGTTGACCCGCTTGTTCCACAGTCAGACGCCCTGCCGACGCTGCCTGTCGATTTACGCCAGTTCCAGCACCAGCAGGAACGCGAACTGCTGTTAAACAGCTTACAGCAGGCAAAATTTAACCAGAAACGAGCGGCAGAGCTGTTGGGTTTGACCTACCACCAGCTGCGCGCACTACTGAAAAAGCACCAGATAAGCTGAAATCGCTGACAATAACAGCAGTCGTTATCAGACATTTGTACGAAGCTATGGCAAGTGCGATACACTTTGCTCATGAATCTAAAATCGTTGAATAAAACATGCGTCTGCTCCCCCCTTTCCTGCTAATCACCGCGAGCCTGTGGGCCGGTATTGCGCAGTCTGCTTCACCGCAGACGGCGACTGCCGATATTCGCGATAATGGCTTCGTCTATTGTGTTAACGGACAGGTAAGCACGTTTAATCCACAAAAAGCGGGCAGCGGTCTGATTGTCGATACGCTGGCTGCACAACTTTATGACCGCCTGCTGGATGTTGATCCCTATACCTACCGTCTGGTGCCCGAACTGGCGGAAAGCTGGGAAGTCATGGATAACGGTGCGACTTATCGTTTTCACCTGCGTGATGGTGTTGCCTTCCAGACGACGCAGTGGTTCAAACCCAAACGTAATTTCAACGCAGACGATGTCGTTTTTACCTTTCAGCGCATTTTTGATCGCGACAATCCATGGCATAACGTTAACGGCAGCAGCTTCCCTTATTTCGACAGTCTGCAATTCGCGGATTCTGTACAGAGCGTACGCAAACTGGATAACCACACCGTTGAGTTTCGCCTGCGCCAGCCAGACGCCTCCTTCTTATGGCATCTGGCGACCCACTATGCCTCGGTTATGTCTGCCGAGTATGCTGCGATGCTGGCAAAATCAGACCGCCAGGAACTTCTCGACCGTCAGCCCGTCGGTACCGGGCCATTCCAGTTAGCCGAATACCGCGCCGGGCAGTATGTCAGGTTACAACGTCACGCACACTTCTGGCGCGGTACACCGCTGATGCCACAAGTGGTGGTAGATCTCGGTTCCGGTGGCACTGGTCGACTCTCAAAATTATTGACCGGTGAGTGCGATGTACTGGCCTGGCCCGCAGCGAGTCAGCTAACGATATTACGCGACGACCCGCGGCTGCGCCTGACCCTGCGTCCGGGGATGAATATCGCCTATCTCGCGTTTAATACTGACAAAGCGCCGCTGAATAATCCGGAGGTTCGTCACGCGCTCGCACTGTCCATAAACAATCAGCGGCTGATGCAGTCCATCTATTACGGCACCGCTGAAACGGCGGCATCGATTTTACCTCGCGCCTCCTGGGCCTATGACAGCGAGGCCAAAGTCACTGAATACGATCCCGATAAGGCGAGAACACGCCTCAAAGAGCTCGGGCTGGAGAACCTGACGCTACATTTATGGGTGCCAACAACGTCGCAGGCCTGGAACCCCAGCCCGCTCAAAACGGCAGAACTGATCCAGGCAGACATGGCGCAGATTGGTGTCAAAGTCATCATTGTTCCAGTGGAAGGACGTTTTCAGGAAGCGCGCCTGATGGACATGAATCATGATCTCACCCTCTCCGGCTGGGCAACCGACAGCAATGATCCGGACAGCTTCTTTCGTCCGCTATTGAGCTGTGCGGCTATCGATTCCCAAACCAATTTCGCCCACTGGTGTAACCGCGAATTTGACAGCGTATTGCAAAAGGCACTGGCATCACAGCAACTTGCCTCGCGCATCGATGCATATGATGAGGCGCAAAAAATTCTGGCACAGGAGCTGCCGGTGCTGCCGCTCGCTTCATCACTTCGTCTGCAGGCTTATCGTTACGATATTAAAGGGCTGGTGTTGAGTCCGTTCGGCAGCGCCTCGTTTGCCGGAGTGACGCGGGAAAAAGAAGAAGAGGTGAAAAAACCATGATTATTTTTACCTTACGCCGCCTGTTACTTCTGCTGGTGACGCTGTTTCTGCTGACATTTGTCGGTTTTAGTTTGAGCTATTTCACGCCACATGCGCCCCTGCAGGGGGCATCGCTGTGGAACGCATGGGTGTTCTGGTTTAACGGGCTGCTGCACTGGGACTTCGGTGTGTCGAGCATTAATGGTCAGTTGATTTCTGAGCAGTTGAAAGAGGTATTCCCTGCGACCATGGAGCTGTGTATTTTCGCCTTTGGCTTTGCTTTGCTGGTGGGCATACCCATAGGCATGATGGCGGGCATCATGCGCAATAAATGGCAGGATAAACTGATAAGCGCTATCGCCCTGCTCGGTTTCTCCATTCCGGTATTCTGGCTGGCGCTGCTGCTAACTCTTTTCTTCTCCCTGACCCTGGGCTGGCTACCGGTTTCTGGCCGCTTTGATCTGCTTTACGAAGTGAAGCCTGTCACCGGGTTCGCCATTATTGATGCGTGGCTTTCTGATTCGCCATGGCGCGACGAGATGATAGTCAGCGCCATCCGTCATATGGTGTTGCCGGTGCTGACGCTGGCGGTAGCCCCAACCACCGAAGTCATACGCCTGATGCGTATCAGCACCATCGAAGTCTTCGACAAAAACTATATTAAGGCCGCAGCCACGCGTGGTATGTCGCGCCTGACCATTTTACGCCGCCACGTTCTGCATAATGCTCTGCCCCCGGTCATTCCACGCCTGGGTCTGCAATTTTCGACCATGCTGACGCTGGCGATGATCACCGAAATGGTGTTCAGTTGGCCTGGCCTTGGGCGCTGGGTCATCAACGCAATCCGCCAACAAGATTATGCGGCAATTTCTGCCGGGGTAATGGTGATAGGCTCACTGGTTATCATCGTGAACGTGCTTTCTGACATTCTGGGCGCACTGGCGAACCCGTTGAAACATAAGGAATGGTATGCCTTACGATAGTGTCTATAGCGAAAAGCGCCCGCCCAGTACTTTGCTGACCGCATGGCGAAAATTCTATGGCGACACTCCCGCTATGATTGGCCTCTACGGCTGTGCGGCTCTGGCGGTGTTATGCGTGTTCGGTAGCTGGTTCGCGCCTTATGGCATTGATCAGCAGTTTTTAGGCTACCAGTTGTTGCCGCCATCCTGGTCGCGCTATGGCGAGGTCTCTTTCTTTCTTGGCACCGACGATTTGGGTCGCGATGTGTTAAGCCGTTTACTCAGCGGCGCGGCCCCAACGGTCGGAGGTGCGTTTGTGGTGACGCTCGCCGCCACGCTCGTCGGGCTGGCTCTGGGTGTATTTGCCGGGGCGACCCATGGTCTGCGCTCGGCGGTACTGAACCATATTCTCGATACCCTGCTCTCAATTCCGTCACTGCTGTTAGCGATAATTGTGGTGGCCTTCGCCGGGCCGCACCTTTCTCATGCGATGTTTGCCGTCTGGCTGGCGCTTCTGCCGCGCATGGTGAGGTCAGTTTATAGCCTGGTGCATGATGAACTGGAGAAAGAGTACGTTATTGCCGCCCGTCTTGATGGCGCCTCTACGCTGAATATTCTGTGGTTTGCCGTGCTGCCAAATATGACCTCAGGGCTGGTCACTGAAATTACCCGTTCGCTGTCAATGGCAATTCTCGATATCGCTGCCCTGGGCTTCCTCGATTTAGGTGCGCAGCTCCCCTCGCCGGAATGGGGCGCCATGCTTGGTGACGCACTGGAACTCATTTATGTCGCCCCCTGGACAGTGATGCTGCCGGGTGCTGCAATTATGTTGAGTGTTCTTTTAGTCAATCTGCTGGGCGATGGTATTCGCCGGGCAATTAATGCGGGGGTGGAATAATGCCACTGCTGGATATCCGCAATCTGACCATTGAAGTGAAGACCGGTGAAGACTGGGTTAAAGCCGTTGATCGGGTTAGCCTGACGCTGGCCGAAGGGGAAATCCGCGGTCTGGTGGGGGAATCTGGTTCCGGTAAGAGTCTTATCGCCAAAGCCATTTGCGGTGTGACGAAAGAGAACTGGCGTGTTACTGCCGACCGTATGCGTTTTGATGATATCGATCTTATGCGGCTTTCGTCACGCGAGCGTCGCAAGCTGCTGGGCCATAACGTCTCCATGATTTTTCAGGAGCCTCAGTCGTGTCTCGACCCGTCAGAACGTATTGGCAAACAGTTAATGCAAAACATCCCCGGCTGGACGTGGAAAGGTGGCTTTTTCCGTCGTTTTGGCTGGCGCAAACAGCGCGCTATCGAGCTGCTTCACCGGGTGGGTATTAAAGATCATAAAGATGCGATGCGCAGTTTCCCCTATGAACTGACCGAAGGGGAATGCCAGAAAGTCATGATCGCTATCGCACTGGCTAATCAACCGCGCCTGCTGATTGCCGATGAGCCGACAAACGCAATGGAGCCAACAACTCAGGCGCAAATTTTCCGTCTGTTAACCCGACTGAACCAGAACAACAACACTACCATTTTGTTAATCAGTCATGACTTGCAGATGCTGAGCAAATGGGCCGACCGTATTAACGTGATGTACTGCGGTCAAACTGTGGAGACCGCACCAAGCGAAGAACTGGTGACGACACCCCATCACCCCTATACTCAGGCGCTGATTCGTGCGATACCTGATTTTGGTAGCGCCATGCCGCATAAAAGCCGCCTGAATACCATGCCAGGTGCTATTCCGCTGCTCGAACACCTGCCGATTGGCTGTCGCCTTGGACCACGCTGCCCCTATGCCCAGCGCAAATGTGTAGAAAGACCGCGTCTGAGTGGTGCGAAAAACCATCTCTATGCCTGTCATTTCCCGTTAAATATGGAGAGAGAGTGAGATGGTTGAAACGCTGCTCGAAGTGCGCAATCTGAGCAAGACTTTCCGCTATCGTACCGGCTGGTTTCGCCCGCAAACCGTCGAAGCGGTGAAGTCGCTGAGTTTTACTCTGCGTGAGAAGCAAACGCTGGCGATTATTGGCGAGAACGGCTCCGGTAAATCGACCCTGGCGAAGATGCTGGCAGGTATGGTTGAACCCTCCACCGGAGAGTTACTGATTGACGATCATCCTTTGCATTACGGCGACTATTCTTTTCGTAGCCAACGCATCCGCATGATATTTCAGGATCCGTCGACCTCATTAAACCCACGTCAACGCATCTCGCAGATCCTTGATTTTCCGCTGCGTCTGAATACAGACCTTGAGCCGGAGGCGCGGCAAAAACGTATCTATGAAACGTTGCGCATGGTAGGCCTGTTACCCGATCACGCCAGCTACTACCCGTATATGTTCGCGCCAGGGCAGAAGCAACGCCTGGGACTTGCTCGCGCGCTGATATTACGTCCGAAAGTCATCATTGCGGACGAAGCGCTGGCATCGCTGGACATGTCGATGCGTTCGCAACTCATTAATCTGATGCTGGAATTACAGGAAAAACAGGGCATTTCATATATTTATGTGACTCAGCATATCGGTATGATGAAGCATATCAGCGATCAAGTTCTGGTGATGCACCAGGGTGAAGTGGTTGAACGTGGTAGTACCGCGAGCGTACTGGCCTCGCCGCTGCATGATCTGACTAAGCGTTTGATTGCCGGTCATTTTGGTGAGGCATTAACCGCCGATGCCTGGCGGCAGGATCGCTGATAACTCTGTTTATGCTTTGCGCACCTGGCAAATAGCACCGTGATAGCTCTTCATGTGACGTCATGGGTTAGTTGCCAGGTTCTCTGACGGATCGTTTGCTGGCCCTGGTTGTACATGACGGGTGGAATGAATATCAAAGATTGTCATTCTATCCTGCCCTCTTGCGAAGGTATTACTTGATAAAGGATAAATATTTAAGTTCTGCCCAACGGCTCATGCGAGCCAAAAAAATGGCTTTTGTATTTATATAAAAAATAAACAATGTGATTTACGTGCAAATATAGCAATCAATAATTATTACTGGTATTGCCTTTATGCTTGTAAGTATGATTGCCCTTTTTAGGGAAGCCGTTGATGCCTGACTTTTACCGGGTACAGGCCTCGCAGCCAGCCTCATCCGCTTTTCAGTCACATCAGATATAATAATATTACATGTAAGGCCGTTGATTACCGGAGAATGTCGTTACGTCTACGACACACATATTTTCCTGAAGATATTTTGTTTTCCGCGGTAAAAGTTTCACAGAAATAGAGTGGCTAATAAATTAAAGATGAGATGTCTGCTGAAAATAATGCACTTTTTGAAAAGCTATATGACTAAACATCACGCAGAACCCTCATTTCCCGCTGGTTGGATGACCCGAAATGACAGACTAGTGATATACTTTTGCGGTATCGAACTGTTTATGATTCAGTCTGAAACAAATTCCCGGCGCGGTCTCCTGTCACGGAAAAAACGTGACACCAGCAGCGGCTGCTGGGATAATTCGATTTCGTTTTGATTTATGTTGAAATGGCAATCATAACCTGTTGATTGTTAAAGTAAATAAAAGCAATGACTATAAGGATTAAAAGCTATGGGTTTTCTTACCGGTAAGCGCATTCTGGTAACGGGTGTTGCCAGCAAACTTTCCATCGCCTACGGTATCGCGCAAGCTATGCATCGCGAAGGCGCTGAACTGGCGTTCACTTATCAGAACGACAAACTGAAAGGCCGTGTGGAAGAGTTTGCCGCTCAACTGGGTTCCAGCATCGTACTGCCTTGTGACGTTGCGGAAGATGCCAGCATCGAAGCCCTGTTCAGCGAACTGGTTAAAGTATGGCCGAAATTTGACGGTTTCGTTCACTCCATCGGTTTTGCGCCGGGCGACCAGCTGGACGGCGACTACGTTAATGCCGTAACCCGCGATGGCTTCAAAATCGCACATGACATCAGCTCCTACAGCTTTGTGGCACTCGCTAAATCCTGCCGCGAAATGCTGAACCCGGGCTCCGCGCTGCTGACCCTGTCCTATCTGGGCGCAGAACGTGCTATTCCTAACTACAACGTTATGGGTCTGGCTAAAGCCTCTCTGGAAGCGAACGTTCGTTACATGGCGAACGCGATGGGTCCGGAAGGTGTTCGTGTTAACGGCATCTCTGCTGGTCCGATCCGCACGCTGGCTGCGTCTGGTATCAAAGATTTCCGTAAAATGCTGTCTCACTGCGAAGCGGTTACTCCGATTCGCCGTACCGTTACCATTGAAGATGTGGGTAACACGGCTGCCTTCCTGTGTTCTGACCTGTCTGCAGGTATTTCCGGTGAAGTTGTTCACGTTGATGGCGGTTTCAACATCGCAGCAATGAATGAGCTGGAACTGAAATAATCTCTCGCGCCCCCTGTCTCAGGGGGCGAATTTCATTACCCTTTATCTCCTTTTGTTCCTTATCTTCTTTAGCCTGCCCACCTACTCTGCGGTCCGCACGCTGTAACGTTTTATATATCTTTCTGATATTTATTATCACGTAACATTCTTTCATCCCTTTCACCGCTTACGCCAGGATAAAACAGCGAAAAAGATCCGCGTACCAGCATAACGACGAGTCCGGATCGCCACTTTCAGACCAAGGAACGACCATGGAACAACGCCGTGTTTCCGGCAAAAGCCACTGGTATCATGAAACCCAGTCGAGCGCCCGTCAGGCTCAGGTGCTACCCTTAGTTCCCGAAGCGGCTACAGTTGACGACCCGTTTCTGTTAAATCTCACCCTGCCGGATTGGTTAACTCAGTTGTGCAGCAGCTGGCTGACGCCGGCGCGAACACTGTATAAAATCCTCTTTCCTCAGCGCGTGACGATCAACCGACTGCACACTTTCAGCGCCTATGACCGCCTGAGTACAGCATTGACTGTCGCTCAGGTATACGGCGTGCAGCGCTTGTGTAATCACTATGCCGCCCGTCTGGCTCCCCTTCCCGGCCCCGACTCGTCTCGAGAGAGCAATCGCCGTCTGGCACAAATCACGCAATATGCCCGCCAGCTTGCGTTGTCACCTGGTGTTATCAACGCCCGCGCCCGCCATCAACTTGATGAAGTGGGGTTAACAGAATATGACATTATCCTGATGGGCCAGATTATCGGTTTCATTAGTTTTCAGGCGCGTGCCATCGCTACCTTTCAGGCGCTACAAGGGCAGCCCGTGCGTTTGATCCCCGGCATGGAGATGCAGCAAGAGGCAGAACAGACCTTGTTTGTCGGGACGCAAACCCAGTGGACGCCAGGGATTGCACCGGTCGATTTACGCACTGCCAGCTCGCGTCAGATGGAATCCCTTGCCAACTGGCAGCCATTGCCTGCTTTTCAGCTTCTCGCACCCGTACTGGCACATGAGTACCCTTCGCTTGATGCGCTGGGAGAGATTTACAGCGGCGCGCAGCCAGCGCTGGTGGACGACGACATAAAGCAGCTGGTCACCCTCTACACCGCGCGAATTAACGGCAGCGTAAACTGCTTTAGCGAAACCTGGCAAGGCTGGAGCGGCGATGAAGATCTTGCCGAAGCGGTACGCATTGGTGATCGGGTACTCAAATGCCCTGGGCAAACACGAAGTAAAGAAGGAGCCATTGCGCAAGCGGTCCAGATGCTAACCTGCGCGCCCGATCGTTTCAGTCCGGCACATTTCGCACAGTTGAAGGACAACGGAATCAACGAAACATCAGCCGTCGAATTACTTATCTGGTGTGCATTGTGCGGCTGGTTAAACCGTCTGAAAATTGCCTTTGGTGATATCACCTGATTCTGGTACAAGCGCCCTGGTTCAGCGTGTGGCTTTATGCTGATTCAGGGACAGGCATTTTGCTGAAACAGCGCTTGCTGCAACAGGCAGATTCGCGTAAAACTGTCAGCCGCTCTTTCAGCCACGAAAATACAAAATTATGTTTCAGGACAACCCGCTGCTAGCGCAGCTAAAACAGCAACTTCATTCCCAAACACCCCGTGCGGAAGGTGTCGTTAAAGCCACGGAAAAGGGCTTTGGTTTCCTCGAAGTCGATGCGCAAAAAAGCTACTTTATTCCGCCGCCACAGATGAAAAAAGTGATGCACGGCGATCGTATTGTCGCTGTGATCCATACCGAAAAGGAACGCGAATCCGCTGAACCGGAAGAGTTGGTTGAGCCGTTTCTGAGCCGTTTTGTTGGCCGGGTACAGAAGAAGGATGATCGTCTTTCTATCGTGCCTGACCACCCGTTGATTAAAGATGTTATCCCTTGCCGCGCTGAGCGTGGCGTGACGCACGATTTCAAAGACGGTGACTGGGCAGTTGCTGAAATGCGCCGTCACCCGCTCAAAGGTGACCGCAGCTTTTATGCTGAGCTGACACAGTTCATCACCTTTGGCGATGACCATTTTGTGCCATGGTGGGTCACTCTGGCGCGACACAATCTTGAAAAAGAAGCGCCAGACGGCGTATCGACCAGCATGCTGGATGAAGGTCTTGAACGTATCGATTTAACCGCGCTGGATTTTGTCACCATCGACAGCGCCAGTACCGAAGATATGGATGACGCGCTGTACGTTACTGAGACTGCCGATGGCAAACTGCAACTGACCGTTGCGATTGCCGATCCAACCGCGTGGATCGCAGAAGGCAGCAAGCTGGACAATATCGCGAAAGTGCGTGCCTTTACCAATTACCTGCCGGGCTTCAACATTCCGATGCTGCCGCGTGAACTGTCTGATGACTTGTGTTCACTGCGCGCCAATGAAGTTCGCCCGGTGCTGGCTTGCCGCATGACCTTAGATGCGCAAGGCGCTATCGAAGACAATATCGAGTTCTTTGCGGCGACCATTACATCGAAAGCCAAACTGGTATATGACGAGGTTTCCGACTGGCTGGAAAACAGTGGCAGCTGGCAGCCGCAGAACGAGGCTATTGCCACACAAATTCGTCTGCTGCATCGCGTATGCCAGGCGCGTTCTCAATGGCGCCAGACCCATGCGCTGGTATTCAAAGACCGTCCTGATTATCGTTTTATTCTTGGTGAAAAAGGCGAAGTACTGGATATCGTTGCCGAACCGCGTCGAATCGCGAATCGTATCGTGGAAGAGTCAATGATTGCCGCCAATATCTGTGCTGCCCGCGTGCTGCGCGACAAGCTTGGTTTTGGTATTTACAACGTGCATATGGGCTTTGATCCGGCAAATAGCGAACAGCTTGCCGCACTGTTGAAAGGCCACGGTATGCATGTGGATGCGGAAGAAGTGCTGACACTGGATGGCTTCTGTAAACTGCGTCGTGAACTGGATGCGCAGCCTTCTGGTTTTCTCGACAGTCGCATTCGCCGTTTTCAGTCTTTTGCGGAAATCAGCGTCGATCCGGGCCCGCATTTCGGTCTGGGCCTCGAAGCTTACGCCACCTGGACGTCCCCTATTCGTAAGTATGGCGATATGATTAACCATCGTCTGCTGAAAGCGGTAATCAAAGGTGAAACAGCAGAACGTCCACAGGCGGAAGCTACCGTGCAGATGGCTGAACGTCGTCGTCTGAACCGCATGGCGGAACGTGATGTCGGCGACTGGCTATATGCCCGCTTCCTGCAAAACAAAGCGGGTACCGAAGCCCGTTTTAGCGCTGAGATTATCGATATCAGCCGTGGCGGCATGCGTGTTCGTCTGGTAGATAACGGCGCCATTGCGTTTATCCCGGCGCCGTTCCTTCATGCGGTACGCGATGAATTAGTGTGCAGCCAGGAAACCGGGACTGTGCAAATTAAAGGCGAAACCGTTTATAAAGTGACAGACGTCATTGATGTCACTATTGCGGAAGTTCGTATGGAAACGCGGAGTATTATCGCGCGCCCAGCCGCCTGATAACTCAGGTTGTTTTGCTCCCTCAGATCTCCCGGGGGAGCAAAAATTTCTTTGTGAAAGCGATACCACCCTCATTTTTTTTCAAATCCCCACAAAAAGCGGTAAAAACGACCACAATAAAAATAACTTTGCACACACTGGTGGCGTTTTATGCATTTTTTCGTACCTGCTGTTCTTTTGTCCGGGACTCGTTCTATTATAAGATTGTAAATAAAAACAATACCTTCATCCCTGATTACCCCTTATTTAAAGGGGGTTAATCCGTCATTAGATGAGTAACCGTTGCGCTTTTTGGTGGGTTGGGAGACAGCATGAAAGACGATCAGGAACAGAATCTACTGTTTCGTTACCTGGGTTCGGGCAGCCCATTCTGGCGATTGACCGCTGACAGCAACGCGTTACATTTCGCTCCTGATGAAGAGTCTGAATCAAGTCAGGTAGTGACATTAAATGATGAGCAGGCAGCGCAACTGCGCCAAATGACCGTTATTACTTCCAGTCTGACCATGCATATTTCATTATTTGGCGATAACGTTCCTGTGCATTTAGTCGGCCGCAAAATTAATAAAACCGAATGGGCCGGAACCGCATCAGCATGGAATGATACTTCGTCCGTGGCGCGGGATTTGGTGCAGGGTCTCTCCTTTGCCGAACAGGTTGTTTCCGAAGCCAATTCTGTGATCGTCATACTGGACCGCAACGGCAATATCCAGCGCTTTAACCGGCTCTGTGAAGAATATACAGGGTTAAAAGAGCACGAGGTCATTGGGCAAAACGTTTTTAAACTCTTTATGAGTCATAACGAAGCCGAAGCTTCGAAACGCAATATCTCTGAATTTTTCCGTAACGGCGCCTCTTATGAAGTTGAACGCTGGATTAAGACGCGTAAGGGACAGCGCCTGTTTTTATTTCGCAATAAATTCGTCCACAGCGGTAGCGGAAAAAACGAAATATTTCTTATTTGTTCCGGTACAGATATTACCGAAGAACGCCGGGCACAAGAGCGTTTACGGGTTTTAGCGAATACCGACACGATCACGGGTTTGCCCAATCGTAATGCTATCCATGAATTAATCAGCAATGCGATTGATAATCGTGGCGACACGCAAATTGGTATCGTTTATCTCGATCTGGATAATTTCAAGAAAGTAAACGATGCCTATGGCCATATGTTCGGCGATCAGCTGCTACAGGCCGTGGCGCTGGCGATTTTAAGCTGCCTGGATGAAGGCCAGACCCTTGCACGCCTGGGAGGTGACGAGTTTATCGTCCTGGCGACAGATTCTTCACAGAGCGCGCTGGAAGCGATGGCGTCGCGTATTATCACCCGCCTGCGCCAGCCCTTCCGGATTGGCCTTATCGAGATTTACACCGGTTGTTCGTTGGGAATATCTCTTGCCCCGCAGCATGGTAACGATCGTGAAAGTATTATTCGCAACGCCGATACCGCAATGTATATCGCAAAAGAAAACGGACGCGGAAAGTTTTGTGTTTTCACCCCGGAAATGAATCAGCGGGTTTTCGAGTATTTATGGCTTGATACCAATCTGCGTAAAGCACTCGATAATGACCAACTGGTGATTCACTATCAGCCCAAAGTAACCTGGCGCGGCGAAGTGCGCAGCCTGGAAGCACTGGTACGGTGGCAATCGCCTGAGCGTGGGTTAATCCCGCCACAGGATTTTATCGCGTATGCAGAAGAGTCCGGGCTGATTGTCCCTCTGGGACGCTGGGTTATGCTCGATGTCGTGCGTCAGGTCGCGAAATGGCGCGATAAAGGTATCAATTTGCGTGTGGCGGTAAACGTCTCGGCACGACAGCTGGCAGACCAGTCAATATTCAGCGATTTGAAACAGGCTCTGCATGATCTGAATTTCGAATATTGCCCTATAGACGTTGAATTGACAGAGAGCTGTCTGATTGAAAACGAGGATCTGGCGCTGTCGGTGATACAACAGTTCAGCGAGTTGGGTTCGCAGGTGCATCTTGATGACTTTGGCACCGGTTATTCTTCCCTTTCACAGCTGGCGCGTTTCCCTATAGATGCGATAAAACTTGATCAATCCTTCGTTAAGGATATCCATAAACAATCAGTATCACAGTCGCTGGTGCGGGCGATTGTTGCGGTAGCGCAGGCGCTGAACCTGCAGGTGATCGCAGAAGGAGTCGAAAACGCGAAAGAAGACGCCTTCCTTACCAAGAATGGCGTCAACGAACGGCAGGGATTCTTATTTGCTAAACCCATGCCCGCTGCCGTATTCGAGCGATGGTATAAGCGCTATCTGGCGCGGAAAAAGGGTTAGCTTGCTTTACTTAAACTGGTGGACGTATGCCGGTTCTGCAACTGCACCAGACGTTCCATGTAGGCTACGTCTTTAGGCTGCAGGCAGAAGGCGGCGTCGACCCAGTCTTCGGTAATGTCCATAAGCTCACTACGAGGCAGTTGCATTACCCGCTGACGCGCTCGCAACATCGCGCGGATACCATTGAGCCGGGGTTGCAGCGTATCGATAAACGTACGAACGGCCAGATAGCTTTGACCGGGCTCAAAAAGCTGATCCACCAGCCCATGTTGTTCATACCATTCCGCAGTATGGGATTCGCCTTTATAGATGAGCTCCTCCGCCAGCTTCATTCCTGAACGGCGGGCCACCAGCGAATAGCCCCCCATGCCCGGGAACAAGTTAAAGGCGATTTCCGGAAAGCCGAGGCGAGCATCACGTTGTGCCAGTACAAAATGGTGCGCCAGCGCCGCTTCAAAACCACCGCCTAATGCACTACCTTCGACCATGGCCAGAGTAATCGCACCGGTATCAAACCCGCGCGACGCGGCATGTACGCAATCGACGCAAGCGCGTGCATACGCACGCAATGCTTCCCGGCGACCATTTTGAATGCACTCAACGAAAAAATTCAGATCGCCCCCTGCATTGTACATACCGGGAACCAGCGAGCCCGTTACCCAAAAATCCACGGCAAATCCCGCTTGCCGGACAAGCCAGGAGATGTTCATGATCTCTTCGATTAACACATGGTTAAAGCAGGGGCGTGGCTGGGCACGCAACATCATCCATACAGTGCGGCGCTCTTCTTCGTAGTACCCCGAAAGTTGCGTAAAACGTTCATTATCCGTAAAAAGTTTACACGTAGCCTGGTTGATAACTGTCATAGACTTACTCCTCCGGTAATAAAAGCGCGGTGTGCGCAGAGCAAGACTAATCCAGCAGCAACCTCAGCTGTATGTAACTTAATGAATATATAATTGGTATTTATAATATTTTGAAATTTCGCTTTTCCCCTTCTCTTTTTAAACTGTTTTCTGCATCATTCAATTTGTTAATTTTCAAACATAAAGGTGAAGACATGGCCGACATTGATGTAAAGCAACTGACGAGACGGCTTGATACCGTGCTGGACATTCTGGTTGCGGGCGATTACCAGTCCGCCATTCGTAACCTGGAAATTCTGAAGGCTGAGCTACAGCACCTCGATAATGCGGATAAATCCGCTTCTGCTGGCAACCCTAAAACACCCTGGGAAGTCTGACTGATACCCTCTCGCGATAACGGACCACAGGAACATGGCGCCGTTATAGCTTTTTATTAATAGACGTAACGACTCTGAAAGTAGTGGCTATGAATTCCCGACAACAACTAATATTGCAAACGGTAATTGATAAGGGGCGTATGAGCGTTTCGGATCTGTCAAAAATGACAGGGGTTTCCGAAGTAACCATCCGACAGGACCTCAATACCCTTGAAAAACAGAGTTACCTGCGTCGTACGCATGGTTTTGCCGTTCCGCTGGATAGCGATGACGTCGAAACGCGTATGATGAATAACTACACCGTGAAGCGTGAACTTGCAGACTACGCCGCGTCGCTGGTAAATGACGGCGAAACGGTTTTCATCGAAAACGGTAGCTGTAACGCGCTGCTGGCCCGTCGCCTGGGCGAGCAATCAGGCATCACCATCATTACCGTCAGTAGCTATATTGCGCACTTGCTTAAAGATGCCCTGTGCGACGTTATCCTGCTGGGCGGCATTTATCAGAAGAAAAGTGAAAGCGTTGTCGGCCCCCTCACCCGGCAATATGTTCAGCAAATGCATTTCAGCAAGGCATTTATTGGCATTGATGGATGGCTACCTGACACCGGTTTTACCGGTAGAGATATGATGCGTTCTGACGTCGTCAACGCCGTCCTGGAAAAAGGCAATGAAGCCATTGTGCTGACTGATAGTTCAAAATTTGGCGCAGTACATCCCTACACGCTGGGCGTAGGCAGTCGCTTTAACCGAGTGATCACTGACACCGGCATTCCCGCTGATGCTCAGCGCCAGTTACAGGAATCTGGTCTTATTGTTGATATCGTCAACACAACCCCTTTGCTTTAAGAGAAACAGCCCGCTCAGCCGGGCTATCTCCTTCATATCTGAGACTATTCTGACTCACCAATTAAGACTATTTACCCTGCCGGTAAACATGTTCAGACGTAAAATTATATTCAGCGATATAACAGGACGTGACTATCACACGCGTGAATTTAGTAACACCTGCGCCACAAGGTTTTGCGGAAAGTCTTTAGGACGGGCTACAGGCACTATACTTAAAGAGAACACTTTCCGTGAATCAACTATTCAGGAGAAAGTATGATGATGTTAACGAGCAAAAAAATGGCAGCCGCTCTGCTGGCTGTAACCCTGGCAATGTCTCTGAGTGCATGCGGTCACTGGTCTAAACGCGATCGTAATACAGCAATCGGTGCCGGCGCGGGTGCTTTGGGTGGTGCTGTCTTAACTGATGGTAGCACGCTGGGTACACTGGGTGGCGCGGCGGTTGGTGGTATCATCGGTCACCAGGTTGGTAAATAATTTATTTCTTCACGGCATCTAAAACAGAATAAAAGATACTTTCTTTCAGGTCTGAATACGCAGTAAAAAAAGCCGCGATTCCTGTCGCGGCTTTTCTTTGACAGTAATTTTACCCACCTGCCAGTTTAACTTTCATACCTTTCGCTTCCAGTAACGATTTAAGCAAATCGCGCTTATCGCCCTGAATTTCAATGACGCCATCTTTTACTGAGCCGCCACAGCCACATTTCTTTTTAAGTTCTGCCGCCAGGGCCGCAAGCACGGCATCATCACCGTCAACGCCTGTGATAAGGCATACACCCTTCCCTTTGCGTCCACTGGTCTGACGCTGTATGCGCACAACACCGTCTCCTTTTGGGCGCTCAGCGGGGGCTTTTTGTTCATTGATGCGCCCGGTTTCGGTGGAATAAACCAGACGGCTATTGTTATCGCTCATCATACCTCCAGGCCAAGAGAGGCGTTAATATCGCGCAGGGTCTGTGCGGGATCAGCAGACTGCGTCACCGGGCGCCCAATCACCATATAGTCCACACCCGCTGCCAGCGCCTGCTCCGGGGTCATAATACGCCGTTGATCGCCCACCTCACTACCCTGCGGACGAATGCCTGGCGTCACCAGCCTGAATTGTTGACCAAAAGCCGCTTTAAATCGAACCGCCTCTTGTGCAGAGCAGACGACGCCATCCAGACCACATTGCTGTGTGAGGCCCGCCAGACGTTCGGCGTAGTCGGCAGGGCTAGCGTTGATACCCAAACCTTGCAGATCACTGGCTTCCATACTGGTAAGTACCGTGACCGCGATAAGAAGCGGTGCATCATTACCGAAAGGAACCAGCGCCTCTTTAGCAGCAGTCATCATACGTGCGCCGCCAGAAGCATGTACGTTCACCATCCACACGCCTAAATCTGCTGCTGCTTTTACTGCATGCGCTGCCGTGTTCGGGATGTCATGAAATTTTAAGTCCAGGAACACGTCAAAACCGCGTTGTTGCAGGTCACGAACCAGTTGCGGACCAAACAACGTGAACATCTCTTTGCCGACTTTCAGCCTGCAATCACGGGGATCGATGCGGTCGACAAAGGCCAGAGCCTTATCACGGTTATCGTAGTCAAGCGCAACCACAACCGGAGAAGACGTTAACGCGCGGGAAATAGATGAAGCAGTGGACGTCATGATGAGACCTTCTTTGATGAGGGCACCCGCTCAGGCGCGAATAATAAACGGCGAGCATTCTACCTGCGCTCGCGCGGAATTGACAGGTTCTATTCACCTCCTGCCAGGCGATGCGAGTGCCGGGCTAAGGTGTGCGAAGTTAAAATATTCATTAGTATGTTGTAACTAAAGTAGGCTTTTTTTTAAACTACTGCCCGTCGAGACCACGGATAGGCTTAACGGTGGACCAGGCGCGGCATGACGGACAATGCCAGTACATCGTAAAAGCAGTAAACCCACATTTATGGCAGCGATAACGCGGCTTACTGCGAATTTGCTCACCCACCATATCTCGCAGCACCATCAGGCTCTCTTTTGCGCGCCCTTCCTCTGCTTCGTTCAGATGGTAATCCATTAATTTGTGGAAAACGCGCATTGTTGGGTGGCGCTGCAATTGGCGAGTGATGTACATCTGCGCAGGATCCTGCCCTTCGCGATTCTCCATGATTTCCGCCAGCATCAATTCCGCAGTAGCCCCCGTGTTCTCTTCGACACAGCGCTGGAGAAATGCGGCCCATTCATCCATTTTACCCAGATGCTGATAGCACACCTGCAACATTTCCAGCGTTTCGCTGACCAGTTCTTTATCCTGATCGATGACGCGCAGAAGGCTCTCTACTGCTTTGCTGTATTCCCCTTTCGCCATAAACACGCGACCCGTCATGATCGACACGCGCGGGCTATCGCGGTCGGCGGCAGCACCTTTTTTCAGCAATGCCATCGCCTTGTCCATATCGTCATTACCCATTTGCTGTAACGCCAGTTCACAGTAGAAATGGGCAATTTCGCCTCGCTGTTTATCTTTACCCAGCTTCACCAGCCGCTCCGCAACATCAATGGCTTTCTGCCAGTCGCTGGTAGCCTGATATATCTGTAATAGCTGCTGGAGCGCGCTGATGCGAAAATCAGTCTCATCAACGAGTTGATTGAACATATCTTCCGCACGGTCATACATCCCCGCGGCCATATAATCACGGCCCAGTTGCTGTACGGCAAGCAATCGCTGGTCATAGGAGAGCGACGCGCTCTCCATCAGGGTCTGGTGAATTCGGATCGCGCGATCAACTTCGCCGCGGGAACGGAACAGGTTTCCGAGGGTGAGATGGGCTTCGACAGTGCCGGTATCCTCTTTGAGCATATCGAGGAACAGGTCCACCGCCTTGTCTTGTTGGTTGCTCAGAAGCAGGTTCATCCCGGCTACGTAATCACGTGAAAGCCGGTTTGCCTCATCCTGCTTAGTTTGCTGAGCATTTCTGCGCCCCATATACCAGCCGTATGCAGCCGCAACAGGTAACAGCAGAAACAACAACTCCAACATATATGATTATTCCTTTACTACCGGCGTACCGGGGTCCACAGCAGCCGTGGTAGCAGGCGCGAGTTGGTGCTCAAGACGTTTAATTTTCCGCTCCGCACGCGCGAGAGAAACGCGTACGCGCAACCAGAACAGGCCGCAGATCAGCCAGCCAATTACAAAACCAGCGGCAAAAAGGACGGCCAGTAATGTCGAAATGCGATATTCGCCCTGGGCGAGCAGATAATTGAAGGTCACCTGCTGATCGTTTTGTGCACCAAGCGTGACCGAAACGACAAAAATCGCCAGCACCAATAAGAAAATGAGTAAATATTTCACATTACTTCCCGTTATGTGGTTATGAGCGAGTAAGTTATGTTCAACTGATCGCATCCAGCCTTATAAACTACCATTTTAGCGCCTGGCGCGAAATGGAAATGCGTAACACCTCATACTGATTTAGGGGCTGAACGCAGAATTTCAACTTTCCTGCTCCCTTTCAGCAATTTCCTGCTTCTCTTCGACGGGGGGTGTTAATGGCCCACACAGACGTTGCGCAAGCCAGGTAGCGATCGTCACCAGCATCCAGGAGATGAGCGTCGCCACAACCAGGTCACGAGGCCAGTGCATGCCAAGCACTAATCGGCTTCCCATTACACTTGTTGCCCACACCAGCAACACAACAATTGTCCAGGTGCGACGACGTGGCCAAAGCAAACCGACACCCAGAAGCGCCCAACTGGCGGCAAACATGGTATGCCCTGACGGGAATGCAAACCCCGTTTCGTTTTGCCAGTGTTTACGCAAAAACGCTGGAACGTCCGTCTGGTTGATGAGTTGTGTTTCCACCAGTTGGCTACGCGCTTTGCGTTTTAGGCTGTAAAATTCATCGGACTGAATATTATGTGTTTTTTCAAGCCAGACCACAAATGGTCGTGGTTCCTGCACCCGCTCTTTCACCCAAGATTTAACGCCCTGGCCAGCAAGTATCGCGCAGCCCAGAATAGCAAACAGCACGAGCGCCGCTTTTAATCGAAAACGCAGGCACCACAGAAACCAGCCGCAGAGAATCACATGGGTGATAATGCCCCAGGGCTGAGTCACGGTCTCCGTCATCCAGTACATTGTACGCAGCCAAATACTGCTTTCACCCGGCTGCCAGCGCCAGCCAGAAATCCATACGGCGACAGGCATTATTAACAGTATTCCCGCACCGACTGTCGTGCGCTTTGCAATAGAAAACATCTCTTCTCCTTTAAACTGAGGCTTCACAAGCATAACTGATAAATAACATTTTCGGGAAAAGTGCCAGATTTGTGCGTTTTAACAGCAATGCGTCAGGAGGTGGTTAGTGATGTAAAGCGCGTTGTGGCAAAATGAAGTGATACAAAAGGCCAATCGTCTGACGGCCAGCATAAATCTGGAGAATCACATGCAGCTTAAACGCGTGGCAGAAGCCAAACTGCCAACCCCATGGGGCGATTTCCTGATGGTGGGTTTTGAAGAACTGGCAACCGGGCAGGACCATGTTGCACTTGTCTATGGGGATATTTCAGGGCAGTTACCGGTTCTGGCGCGGGTCCATTCGGAATGCCTGACGGGCGACGCGCTGTTCAGCTTACGCTGCGATTGCGGTTTTCAGCTCGAAGCAGCATTAACGCACATTGCTGAGGAAGGCCGTGGCGTGTTGCTCTACCATCGCCAGGAAGGTCGCAATATTGGACTGCTCAATAAGATTCGCGCCTATGCGTTGCAGGATCAGGGCTATGATACCGTTGAAGCAAACCATCAGTTAGGATTTGCCGCCGACGAACGCGACTTCACTCTGTGTGCCGATATGTTCAAACTGCTGGGCGTGGATGAAGTGCGTCTGTTGACCAATAACCCGCTAAAAGTAGAGATCCTCACCGAGGCCGGAATCAATATCGTTGAACGCGTGCCGCTAATCGTCGGGCGTAATCCCAAAAATGCACACTATCTCGATACCAAAGCCGCGAAAATGGGGCACCTGCTGAGCGAGTAGCATTGAATATGCCGGGTAGCTGTTACACAGCAACCCGGCATCACTACCGTTTAATGCAACATGTTGCGGATCACATAGTGCAGGATCCCGTCATTCTGGTAGTAGGTCAGCTCTGTAGAGGTATCGATACGGCAGCGACAATTCACCGTCTCTTGCGTACCATCTGCACGGGTTAACGTCACCGGAATGTTCGCACCGGGTTTAAGCTGATTGAGCCCGGCGATATCCAGTTTCTCTTCCCCGCTAAGTCCCAGCGTTTTTCGCGTTGTACCTTGCGGAAACTCCAGCGGTAAGATGCCCATCCCGATCAGATTTGAGCGGTGGATACGTTCGAAAGACTCCGCAATCACTACCCGTACACCCAACAGGCGTGGCCCTTTTGCCGCCCAGTCTCGACTGGAACCCGAACCGTACTCTTTACCGGCAATGACCGCAAGCGGCGTACCCTGCTTCTGGTAACGCATCGCTGCATCATAGATAGCAACCACTTCTTCTCCCGGTAAATAACGGGTCATTCCCCCTTCCACTCCGGGAACCATTTCGTTACGAATGCGAATATTAGCAAAGGTTCCGCGCATCATGACTTCATGGTTACCACGACGCGAGCCATAAGAGTTGAAATCCCGACGCTCGACACCGTGACTTTGCAGATAACGACCTGCGGGGCTATCGGCTTTGATGCTCCCCGCCGGCGAGATATGGTCGGTGGTTACAGAGTCTCCGAGCATAGCCAGAATGCGCGCACCGTGAATATCCTCAACGGGTTTCGGAATGGCTTCCATATCCTCAAAGAACGGGGACAACCGAATATAGGTTGAATCATTCTGCCAGTCGTAGGTGTCCGAGCTTTCGACCTGAATCGCCTTCCATTCCGCTGTCCCTTCGAAAACTTCCGCATATTCTTTGCGGAACATCTCGGTGGAGACTTGCTCGACGGCGCGGGCGATGTCCTGGCTGGATGGCCAGATATCTTTCAGATAGACCGGATCGCCTTTACGATCGTGCCCCAGCGGATCCGTGGCCAGATTGATGTTCATATTACCCGCCAGCGCGTAGGCCACCACCAGCGGCGGTGATGCCAGCCAGTTGGTTTTCACCAGAGGATGGATGCGCCCTTCGAAGTTGCGGTTACCAGAAAGCACCGCGCCAACCGTGAGATCCCCCTGCCTGATGGCCTGCTCAATAGGTTCTGGTAGTGGCCCCGAATTACCGATACAGGTAGTACAGCCGTACCCTACCAGGTTGAATCCCAGCTCATCAAGATAGGGCGTTAATTTCGCCTGAGCGAGGTAATCAGAAACCACTTTAGATCCCGGCGCCAGTGAGGCTTTCACCCATGGCTGGCGTTTTAACCCGGCCTTCACCGCATTTTTTGCCAGCAAACCCGCGGCCATCAGAACACTGGGGTTCGAAGTGTTAGTACAGGAGGTAATCGCCGATATCACTACCGCGCCATCAGGAAGTTCATGTTTTTCACCTTTAAACACGTACTCCACTGGCTTGCGGTCCTTCTGGGCGGTGTTGAGTTCAAGTTCAGTGCTGGCAGCAAAAGCTTTCGGCACATCACCCAGGGCCACGCGGTCTTGTGGCCGTTTAGGCCCTGCCAGGCTGGCTTCAACATCGTTCATATTCAGTTCAAGCGTACTGGTAAAAACGGGCTCGTCGCCCGGGTTACGCCACATCCCCTGCGCTTTGGCATAAGCCTCAACCAGGCTAACTTGTTCTTCACTGCGCCCGCTAAGACGCATGTACTCAAGTGTTACGCCATCTATAGGGAAAAAGCCGCAGGTTGCGCCATACTCCGGCGCCATATTGGCGATCGTCGCCCGGTCAGCCAGAGGAAGCGAGTCCAGGCCATCACCGTAAAACTCAACGAATTTACCCACTACGCCGTGCTTACGCAGCATCTGGGTGACGGTCAAAACGAGGTCCGTTGCCGTGATCCCTTCGCGTAATTTACCGCTCAGTTTGAATCCCACTACATCAGGAATCAACATGGAGACGGGCTGGCCAAGCATAGCCGCTTCCGCTTCAATCCCCCCGACGCCCCATCCCAGCACGCCGAGACCGTTAATCATCGTTGTGTGTGAATCGGTACCCACGAGCGTGTCCGGATACGCCACCCACTCTTTGTCCTGTAATTCACTCCATACCGCTTTGCCCAGATATTCCAGATTGACCTGGTGGCAAATCCCGGTACCCGGCGGTACGACACTAAAACGGCTGAATGCCTGCTGTCCCCAGCGCAGAAAAACATAGCGTTCGTGATTACGTTCCATTTCAAGACGAACGTTCTCTTCGAAAGCGTCATCATCACCAAAATGATCGACGGTGACAGAGTGGTCAATAACGAGGTCAACCGGGGAAAGCGGATTCACTTTAGCGGTATCGCCACCGAGGCGTTTAACCGCTTCACGCATGGCGGCAAGATCGACCACGGCAGGAACGCCGGTAAAGTCTTGCATCAAAACGCGGGCGGGACGGTAAGCGATTTCACGATCGGCATGGGCTGTTTTCAGCCATCCAGCAAGAGCACGGATATCTTCTTCGGTGACAGAATCGTCATCCTGCCAGCGCAGGAGATTTTCGAGTAATACTTTTAGCGACTTGGGTAGACGCGCAATATCCCCAAGTTCCTTTGCGGCCAGCGGCAAGCTGTAGTAGTGATACGTTTTATTCTCTGCCTGCAACGTGTCCTTACTGGCTTCGCGTAGGGTCGACGACATAAGCTCCTCCTTAATAACAGGGATAGCGAAACCCTGATGTTTATCAGGGTCTGTATTAAAGATAACACAAACATGTCGTAACGTTTTTATAACAACCCAAAAGGATAAATGCTGACGTCAGGCGGGCAAGTGCCGGAGAGTAAAAGCAAAAAACCTCGCCTGAGCGAGGTTTTCACTGATTAGAACAACCATATCCGGATGAGCTCACCCCAAAACAGCAGGGAAAAAGAAAACGCGCTCATCCATGACCAGTATTTTACAGAACGGCGATTATTCATCATATACACACCAGAGAATGTATTCATAAACCTGCGTTGAGACGCAATTAATTATTGCTGTGGTGTATTTATTTAACAGTACACAAGTACACATCAGAGAGACGGGATAATTCCCCGCAGCTTCTAATGATAACAATTATTGTTTTGACACTTCGTCTTGCGCGAAGGCGTCAATAAACGCTTGTTGTTGTGGCGTCAATTTCCAGGACGCCGGTACAGTAGTTGAAGCTTGCGGTTTCGCTGCTTGTGGTTTGTCATGCGGATGACACACTTGCTTCACTGGCTCAGAGCGACCTGTTACAGCCATTTTAACCCCAGAATTTCCAGATAATTAACGCTACCACGACCCAAAAGACGGCAGAACCCAGAAATACCGCCAGCCACGCTTTACGCTTAAGCTGCGGGTCCCTTTGCGGTTCTTCGCTTCCTGATGGCATTGCTAACCTCGTACAATCGACATCACTTATCATTTCAGGCACCAACAATCGGTACAATTAATCATGGATGAGATAAATCCTAAAGAAACTTTAGTCGAAAAGCTAGTGAATTTACGCAACCTGTTCAAAGAATATTTAATCTTTTGACCGCAAATAAATTATTGAAGTAAAAAATTTGCGCAGGGGCAATTTAGTTTCTATGTTTGTCGCAAATTTGCGACAGATTATGAAACAGGAGGGAAAAACAATCAGGCAAAAGTATGAGTTGAAAATAAGAGAATGCTAACAATAATTCGACTTAGGGAAGATTAAGGGGCTCCTTTTACAATAAAAGGCTACCCCGCTAACGATTATTTTTCCGGAAGTTTAATATCCTTAAACATCGCTTCAATATCTTCGTTCGAGCGTAACGCCACGGCGGCATCAACCACATCACGCGTCAGGTGTGGCGCAAAGCGCTGAATGAAATCATACATATAGCTGCGCAAAAACGTGCTGCGACGAAATCCTATCTTGGTCGTACTGTGGCTGAAAATCTCCTGCGCATCCAGTTTCACCAGATCCGGGTCGGATATCGGGTCGACAGCCATGCTGGCGATGACTCCCACACCAAGCCCCAGGCGCACATAGGTTTTGATAACGTCAGCATCGGTCGCCGTAAAGACAATTCGCGGCGACAGCCCCGCCCGGTTAAACGCTGTATCCAGTTCAGAGCGTCCGGTAAAACCAAAGGTGTAAGTGACTAGCGGATATTGCGCCAGCTCCTCAATCGACACCGACTGCTTACCCGCCAGCGGATGATCGGGGGTAACTACAATCGAGCGATTCCAGTGATAGCACGGAAGCATCACCAGGTCGTCGTAGAGATGCAGTGCTTCGGTGGCGATAGCAAAATCCGCATTACCTTTAGAGACAGCCTCAGCAATCTGCGTTGGGGATCCCTGATGCATATGCAACGACACCCTGGGGTAACGCTCGATAAATCCTTTTATCACGTTGGGCAACGCATAACGCGCCTGCGTGTGAGTGGTCGCAACATAGAGCGAGCCTTTATCCGGCCATGTGTGTTCTCCCGCTACGGATTTAATAGCATCAACTTTAGAGAGAACTTCACGGGCAATACGGATGATTTCCTGACCGGCTGGCGTTACCTGCGTGAGGTGCTTACCGCTGCGGGCAAAGATCTGGATCCCCAGCTCATCTTCCAGCATGCGAACTTGCTTGCTGATGCCTGGCTGGGAGGTATAGAGACCTTCTGCAGTTGAGGAGACGTTGAGGTTATGGTTAACCACTTCAACGATATAGCGAAGCTGCTGTAATTTCATGAAAGACCATCCAAATTCGCGCAAACGGGCAATCGCTTAAGACGATTTCATAATAAAAAAAGATTTAACTATAACCACTATAACATTTATATCTTCTATGTATAGATTCGAACAAAAAATAATAACTGTGTTATAAAAAAAGGGCCGGATATCCGGCCCTCAATTTAAGCTGTTAATCTTACAGCATTATTTTTTGGCTTCCGCCCATTTTCCATCAACGTAAAACGCCGACCAGTTAGTCGCTTTGCCGTCTTTTTCCGACGCAACATACTGCTGCTTTGTTTTACGGCTAAAACGGACGATGGTCTTATTCCCTTCCGGATCCTGCTGCGGTGCATCTGCCAGATAACGCAGTTTTTCCGGCAAACGATCGCGGAAGCGATATAGCTCTTCCACTAACGGCGCACGCGTTTCGCGTGATTTCGGGAAAGTGTTAGCCGCAAGGAAAACCCCGGCAGCACCGTCACGCAGAACGAAATAGGCGTCCGATTTTTCGCACGGCAGTTCCGGCAACGGAACCGGATCTTCTTTCGGTGGCGCGACTTCGCCATTACGCAGGATTTTACGTGTATTTTTGCAGTCGTCGTTGGTGCAGGCCATGTACTTGCCAAAACGCCCCATTTTAAGGTGCATTTCAGAACCACATTTTTCACACTCCACCACCGGACCGTCATAACCTTTGATGCGGAACTCGCCCTCTTCGATTTCATAACCGTCACAGGTCGGGTTATTACCGCAAACGTGCAGTTTACGTTTCGGATCAATAAGGTAGCTGTCCATCGCCGTACCGCACTTAGTGCAACGGCGTTTGGCGCGCAATGCATTGGTTTCTGCATCGTCGCCTTCCAGCACGTTCAGTACTTCGTTTTCCGGCACCAGGTTAATAGTAGTTTTGCAGCGCTCTTTGGGCGAAAGTGCATAGCCGGAGCAACCGAGGAACACACCGGTACTGGCAGTACGGATCCCCATCTTACGACCGCATGTCGGGCAATCAATACTGGTAAGCACCATCTGATTCGGGCGCATCCCACCTTCATCCGGATCTCTTTCCGCCTGGTCAAGCTGACGGGAGAAATCACCGAAGAAACTGTCCAGTACTTTCTTCCATTCCGCTTCGTGGTTTGCCACCTGGTCGAGACGGTCTTCCATCTGGGCGGTGAAATCGTAATTCATCAACTCACGGAAATTCTCTTCCAGACGGTCGGTAACAATTTCACCCATTTTTTCCGCATAAAAACGACGGTTTTCCACGCGCACATAGCCACGGTCCTGAATGGTCGAAATGATCGACGCATACGTCGACGGACGGCCAATGCCACGTTTTTCCAGCTCTTTAACCAGTGACGCTTCACTAAAGCGTGCAGGCGGTTTCGTGAAGTGCTGAGCAGGTGTCAGGTCGATAAGCGAAAGTACATCACCTGTGTTAACCGCAGGCAGCGTACGGTCTTCATCGCCTTTACGCAGTGCAGGCATGACTTTCGTCCAGCCATCGAACCGCAAAATGCGCCCGCGCGCTTTCAGGCGATAATCACCCGCGCCCACGGTTATGGTGGTGGAGTCGTATTGCGCCGGCGTCATCTGACAAGCGACAAACTGGCGCCAGATCAGCTGATACAGTTTCTGCGCATCAGTTTCCATATCTTTAAGGGCGTCAGCCTCAACACCAACATCGGAGGGGCGAATCGCTTCGTGCGCTTCCTGAGAGTTCTCTTTGCTGGCGTACTGGTTGGCGCTTTCCGGCAGGTATTTTTTGCCGTATTTTTCACCAATAAAGGTGCGCACCATGCTGACCGCATCCTGACTCAGGTTAGTAGAGTCAGTACGCATATAGGTGATATAACCCGCTTCGTACAAACGCTGGGCCATCATCATGGTTTTCTTCACGCCAAAGCCCAGACGGGTACTCGCCGCCTGCTGCAATGTAGACGTAATAAATGGTGCGCCCGGTTTGCTGCTGGTCGGCTTATCTTCCCGCTCAAGCACTGTATAGCGGGCTTTTTCAAGCAGGCTAACGGCCGCCATGGTTTGTTCGCGGTTAACCGGACGGAAAGGTTTATCCCCTTCGTGCGTCACCTGGAGCGGCAGAGAATCGCCACCGGGCGTTGCGGCATTGGCATCGACTTCCCAGTACTCTTCCGGAACGAAGGCTTTAATTTCGCGTTCACGCTCAACCACCAGACGCACCGCCACCGACTGTACCCGGCCGGCAGACAGGCCACGGGCTATCTTCTTCCACAACAGCGGAGAGACCATGTAACCCACTACACGGTCCATAAAGCGCCGCGCCTGTTGAGCATTCACACGGTCAATATTCAGCTCGCCCGGCTTTTCGAACGCCTGACGAATCGCATTTTTGGTAATTTCGTTAAATACCACGCGGCTATAGCGCGTTTCATCGCCGCCAATCACTTCCCGCAGGTGCCATGCAATGGCTTCCCCTTCGCGGTCAAGGTCGGTTGCGAGGTAGATATGGTCGGCTTTTTCAGCGAGCGATTTAAGCTCAGAAACCACCTTCTCTTTTCCGGGCAGCACTTCATAGTGCGCATCCCAGTTGTGCCATGGGTCAATGCCCATGCGATTGACGAGAGCGCCGCGTTCATCCTTTTTAGGCTTCTTAGCCGTTTTGGTGGAGGCAGAGTCAGCGCTCTTTTTAGGTGCTGAGCCACTGGTCGGCAAATCGCGGATATGGCCTACGCTGGATTTCACCACGTAGTCATTACCCAGATACTTATTGATCGTTTTGGCTTTTGCCGGGGACTCAACGATGACGAGAGCTTTACCCATATTCACCTTTACCTAATAAAATTCTTCCAGGAATACGTCGCACATTGATTCACCTTCCGCTGGCGACGAGCCAATGATATTGCGGTGGCGACAATGGATATCAACCCTTTTCTTGACCATAAGCGAAAGTAATCGCTAGCAGATGATTGAGTTAACAGGTTTTTTCGCTAGTCTGCGATACAGCACGACGATTTTATGGTCGAATGTCAAGCAAATCTGTTGCCAGATTGACGAAAGGGTCACACTGTACCTGATAAAATTTGTTACGCAACTTTATTAGCATGCAAAATCGAATCGCGCCAGCACTACCGTAACGGTAAACCCCTTGCCAGCGCAGGGAAAATTTGCCCCTGGGCCTTGTGGGGCGTAAACTTGTTAAATTTTTAAGGAGGGGCGAAATGGAGCCGAATAAGCAACCTATCGATCGTCAGTCTCTGCTTGAGCTGGCAAACCAACTCATTCGCGATCACGAAGACACGCTGTCCGGTATTGAAGCCACCGGCGTAAGCCAGCGCAACGGGGTGCTGGTATTCAGCGGAGAGTATTTTCTGGATGAACAAGGTCTGCCGACCGGGAAAAGCACCGCGGTATTTAATATGTTTAAATATCTGGCGCATGAACTGTCTGAAAAATACCATCTGATCGATTAAATAAAAAAGCGAGGCCGCAGCCTCGCTTTTTTATTTGTACTTGCGTTTACATCAGCGGTTTTTGTCCGCGCTGCCACCAGCGCATCAGCAGTCGGTCTGCACTCTCCGCGGCACTTCCAGTCAGACGATCAATGAGTTTTTTGCGCTGCTGATAGCGTAAGCCGATCACCTCATGGCTCTCAAACAGCCCCAGCAACAACTCGTCGCTGGTACCTACCGCGTCGACCAGCCCTTTTTCCAGCGCCTGTGAGCCATACCAGTGCTCGCCGGTCGCCACCTCTTCGATGTCCAGTTGCGGGCGCATCTGATGAACAAAACCTTTAAACAGGTCATGCGTTTCATTGAGGCTTTCGCGGAATTTCTGCCGCCCCTCTTCGGTGTTTTCACCCAGCAGCGTCAGCGTACGTTTGAACTGCCCGGCAGTATGCAGTTCGATATCAATCTCTTTGCTTTTCAGAAAGCGGTTAAAGTTAGGGATCTGCGCCACAACGCCAATCGAGCCAATAATAGAAAAGGGTGCTGCAACAATTTTGTCTGCCACACAGGCCATCATGTAACCACCGCTGGCGGCGACTTTATCGACCGCGACAGTCAGCGGAATCTGCTTGTCGCGCAGACGTTGTAACTGAGATGCCGCCAGCCCGTAGCCATGAACAACACCGCCAGGACTTTCCAGACGGACGACAACCTGATCTTCTGGCTTCACCAGCGTCAACACTGCGGTGACCTCTTCGCGCAGGGCGCCAACTTCATGGGCATCCATGCTGCCTTTGAAGTCCAGTACCCAGGCGCGTGGTTTATCAACCAGGGCCGTATCCCCGGACTTTGCTTTTGCTTTGGCCGCTTTCGCGTCCTGTCTGGCTTTTTTCTTTTGGGCTTTATGCCACAGTTTCTGCTGGTGGTTGTCCAGCAAGGCCACGGCTACCTCTTCCTGCATTTCCTTATATTGTTCACTCATGCGGGTAATGTGTAATTCCCCCCGCTGACGTTTGCGCTGTGTCAGATTAACAATAAGAATTGCGACTACCGCAATCGCGACCACAACAGTCGCAATTTTAGCCAAAAACAAACCATATTCAGACAGTAATTCCACGCATTCCACCTTGGTTCAGCCACTTAACGATCGCATCCAGTGTACATGAGCCTTTCTGGCACGTCTCGCATTGCCCCCCTTTCTGACAATCAGTCGACCAGTTTCAGCACATTCCGCTATACATTATGTCGGCTCACGCGAGACTCTCTGCCAGACTGATTGAAATCGCTTTCTGTTTCAGGCATAAAGCCAACACGATTTAAAAACGGGTTGAGACCAAGGAGTTAGCGTGCATTACCAGCCACAACGCGACCTGTTGCGAAACCACATTATTCTGGTCACCGGCGCCAGTAACGGCATCGGTAAAGAGGCGGCGCTAACCTATGCCCGCTACGGCGCACGCGTCATCTTGCTTGGGCGTAGCGAAGACAAACTGCAGTCGGTTGCCGCACAGATAGCATCAGAGGGCGGCCAGGCCGCCAGCCTCTTCACGCTGGATATGGCTATCTGTACGCCAGCAGATTGCCAACATCTCGCCGACAGGATTGCTGAACTCTATCCCCGACTGGACGGCGTACTGCACAACGCCGGCGTGCTGGGTGATGTGTGCCCAATGAGCGAACAGCAGCCTGCGGTCTGGGATAACGTTATGCAGGTTAACGTCAACGCCACCTTCTATTTGACCCAAGCGCTCCTTCCTTTATTACTCAACGCGGAAAGCGGCTCACTGGTGTTCACATCCTCAAGCGTTGGCCGCCAGGGGCGCGCAAACTGGGGTGCGTATGCCGCGTCGAAATTTGCCACCGAAGGTATGATGCAGGTACTGGCTGAGGAGTACCAAAACCGATTACGGGTCAACTGTATCAATCCGGGTGGTACCCGGACGCAGATGCGCGCCAGCGCATTCCCGAGCGAAGATCCGCAGAAATTAAAAACACCAGCCGATATTATGCCGCTCTATTTATGGCTGATGGGCGATGACAGTCGCCGCAAAACAGGCATGAGCTTTGATGCACAGCCAGGGCGAAAACCGGGGATATCACAATGAGTGAAGAACGTTACCAGCAACGTCAGCAGCGGGTCAAAGAAAGAGTCGATGCACGCGTGGCGGCAGCACAGGAAGAACGAGGCATCATTATCGTTTTTACCGGCAACGGTAAAGGGAAAACCACTGCCGCATTTGGCACGGCTGCACGTGCCGTAGGCCACGGAAAGAAAGTCGGCGCAATTCAGTTTATTAAAGGCACCTGGCCTAACGGTGAGCGCAATTTGCTGGAACCGCACGGGGTCGAATTTCAGGTGATGGCAACCGGGTTTACCTGGGACACACAAAACCGCGAAAGCGACACTGCCGCCTGCCTTGAGGTATGGGCACATGCACAGCGTATGCTGGCGGACGAATCGCTGGATATGGTGGTACTCGACGAATTGACCTATATGGTGGCTTACGATTACCTGCCACTGGAAACCGTGCTTGATGCGCTGGAAAATCGCCCAAAAAACCAGACAGTTATCATCACCGGACGCGGCTGCCATCGTGATATTCTGGAGATTGCCGATACGGTCAGTGAATTACGTCCGGTAAAACATGCTTTCGAAGCCGGCGTGAAAGCTCAGATCGGTATCGATTATTAAGACATCACTGGCTGCAGCCAGGCGATGAGCTGCAGCCTGGCTGTGATTTATCCACCGAGTCATCAATCTTCCAGCGTGACACTGTCACAGTCTTTCGCCACGCACAGTCTTTTCTGACATACAGCGGAAATTAGCTCACGCGGGAAAAGAGAAGACGTTTCCGGGGGAACTAACCGGAAACGTCAGAGGATTAGCCGTTGTTGTTACGACCACCGGAACGACGGTTGCCGGACGCCTGACGATTACCGGACACCTGACTGTGACGTTTCACCGCACGACGAATCTGATTGGCTTTCATACGACGACGATCTTTTTCGACTGCCACTTTTGATGCCGTTTCCGGCGGCAGCCCTACCAGCTCACGCAGGTAGTTGGTTTGGGCCAGATCCAGCTCAGTATAACCACCGCGCGGCAACCCTTTCGGCAGTGGAATGTCACCGTAGCGCACACGAATAAGGCGACTAACCTGTACGCCAACCGCTTCCCACAGGCGACGTACCTCGCGGTTACGCCCTTCTGTCAGGGTTACGTTATACCACTGGTTAATCCCTTCACCACCGCTGAACTTGATGGTTTTGAACGCTGCCGGGCCATCTTCGAGCTGTACGCCACGTGACAGTTCGCGCACTTTTGCCTCTTCAATCTGGCCGAATACACGCACCGCGTATTCACGTTCTACTTCACGGCTTGGATGCATCAGGCGATTCGCCAGTTCACCATCGGTTGTAAACAGCAACAGACCACAGGTGTTAACGTCAAGGCGACCAACCGCAATCCAGCGTGCGCCACGCAGTTTTGGCAGACGGTCAAAAACGGTCGGACGGCCTTCCGGATCGTTACGCGTACACAACTCGCCTTCTGGTTTGTAATACGCCAGTACGCGACAGATTTGTTCAGCGGACTCTTTCACCGAAATAAGATGCCCGTCGATGCGAATTTTCAGCGCCTGGGTAACTTCAACACGGTCGCCAAGCGTGGCAATTTTGCCGTCTACGCTCACTCTGCCTGCTTCGATGATGGTTTCAATCTCACGGCGGGAACCGTGGCCAGCTCGCGCCAGCACTTTCTGTAATTTTTCGCTCATAGAGCTTCCTCGGGTGTCGCCTTCACAGGCGTCGAATAGGGTCATCAGGCCACTGCGGCGCCTGTGAAATGGCCGCGTAGTATAGCGGCTTGCTTCATTATAGGAAAGGTTTAACGTCGCCAACGCCTTCACGGATAACGACCGGGGAATCATCCGTAAGATCAACCACCGTTGTCGGTTGCTGCCCCAGATAACCGCCATGGATAATCAAATCCACCAGCTTTTCCAGACGGTCTTTAATTTCATCAGGATCGGATTCGGTAAATTCGCTGCCAGGAAGCATTAACGAGGTAGAGAGCATCGGCTCGCCAAGGGTATCGAGTAATGCCAGCGCAATCGGATTCGCCGGAACACGCAGGCCGATGGTTTTACGTTTTTCCTGCAACAGGCGACGCGGAACCTCTTTCGTTCCTTTCAGGATAAACGTGTAGTTGCCTGGGGTGTTGTTTTTAATCAGACGAAAAGCCACATTATCGACGAAAGCGTAGGTCGACAGCTCAGACAAGTCGCGGCACATCAGGGTAAAGTTGTGACCATCCGGCAACTGACGGATACGGCAAATACGCTCCATCGCCCCTTTGTCTTCAATTTTACAGCCTAAGGCATAACCGGAATCGGTAGGGTAAACAATTACTCCACCTTTACGGACAATCTCAACGGCCTGGGTAATCAGGCGCGGCTGCGGATTATCCGGATGAATATAAAAAAACTGACTCATACTTCCCTCTCTTCACTGTTTTGCGGCTGCTCCCACTTGCTCCAGACGCCCTCCACATTGGCCGGTAACCACAGTTTGCGCCCCAGCTCAATCCATGGACATGGCTGATGGAAATCCGATCCCTGCGAGGCCAGTAAACCGAACTGGCGGGCATACCCGGCGAGTTGTTGACGTTCATTGGGAGCCTGCTGGCATTGGGCAACTTCCATCGCCTCTCCGCCGCCCTGGGCAAAATGCGCCAGCAGCCTTTTCAACCATTTAGCGGAGAGATCATACCGCCCCGGATGGGCCAGGACTGCTGTTCCGCCAGAATGATGAATCACTTCAATAGCTTGTTCTATTGTACACCACTGTGGTGGAACATATCCGGTTTTCCCTCGCGCAAGATATCTTTTGAAGACATCCGCCATATTGGAAGCTTTACCGCACTCCACCAGAAAGCGGGCAAAATGGCCGCGCGTGACGGCCGCGCCCTGCGCCAGTCGCTGCGCGCCTTCCCATGCCCCCGGAATATTAGCCTTTTCCAGTCGTTCGGCAATGAGTCTGCCGCGCTGCTGGCGCCGCTCATGCTGATCCTGTAAAAATGAACATAACGCCGGGTTTTCAATATCAATATTCAGGCCCACGATGTGGATCTCGTGATTTTCCCAGACGGTGGAAATCTCCACACCCGTAATCAATGTAAGTGCCAGTCCGGCGCGTTCAATTTCTTCACGCGCTGGGGGAATTGCGGCTGTTGTATCGTGATCGGTAATCGCCAGGGTCCCCACACGCATCGCAACCGCGCGGTGGACCAGTTCTTGTGGAGTCAGGACGCCATCGGAGGCAATAGTGTGGCTGTGCAGGTCATAAATAATCGCGTAATTCGTGTCGCTCAAAAGCGGCTCCCGTGGCCGATAAAACAATAACTGTGCCCTATCATAACGTTCTACGGCGATTTTCTGAAATCGAGGGTTGACTTTCCTCGCGCGAACCAGTTAACTAGTACGCAAGTTCACTCCACGAGGTATCCCTGATGAATATGCATTTTTCCGTAAACCGCTGGTGGCGCACTCCCTGACGTTGGGCAGTGTTTCACGTGCATATTCAGCACACCGATACCCGGCCCGCCAAATGAGCGGGCTTTTTTTTGAACATATTTATGAGAGCAACTATGCAAACGCAAAAACCGACACTCGAATTGCTCACCAGCAACGCGCTGTACCGGGAGAACCCGACCGCGTTATTCCATCAACTGTGTGGTGCGCGCCCGGCAACGTTGTTGCTGGAATCTGCCGATATCGACAGCAAAAACGATTTAAAGAGCCTGCTACTGGTGGATAGCGCGCTGCGTATTACCGCTTTAGGTGACACTGTCACAATCGAGGCACTGACCCCAAACGGTGCGTCCCTGCTGCCGCTGCTGGATGCCGCGCTTCCCGCAGGCGTTGAGAACACCATCCAGACCGATTCCCGCGTATTACGTTTCCCGCCTGTCAGCAACCTGCTCGATGAAGATGCGCGCCTGTGTTCACTCTCTGTTTTCGATGCCTTCCGTCTGTTACAGGGGCTGGTCACTGTCCCGGCTGATGAGCGCGAAGCGATGTTCTTCGGCGGCCTGTTTGCCTACGATCTGGTGGCCGGGTTTGAAAATTTACCCGCACTGAGCCATGACCGTCGCTGTCCGGACTACTGCTTTTATCTGGCAGAAACCTTACTGGTGATCGACCATCAGAAACGTCACACCCGCATTCAGGTCAGCCTTTTTTCCGCCGATGCCGATGAAAAAGCGCGCCTGACTCAGCGTATTGAAACACTGCATCAAGAATTAAACTTGCCACCTGCGCCATTGCCGGTTGAATCCGTCAGCAATATGCGCTGTGAATGTAATCAGAGCGACGAAGAGTACGGTGCGGTGGTGCGCCGGATGCAAAAAGCGATTCGCGCCGGTGAGATTTTCCAGGTCGTTCCGTCCCGCCGATTCACCCTGCCGTGCCCGTCACCGCTGGCCGCATATGAGGTGCTGAAAAAGAGCAACCCAAGCCCGTATATGTTCTTCATGCAGGATAACGAGTTCGCCCTGTTTGGCGCATCGCCGGAAAGCTCGCTCAAATATGACGCCACGTCACGCCAGATTGAAATCTACCCGATCGCAGGAACTCGCCCACGCGGCCGTCGCGCCGACGGTTCTCTGGATCGTGACCTGGACAGCCGTATTGAACTCGAAATGCGTACCGACCATAAAGAGCTTTCCGAGCATCTGATGCTGGTTGATCTCGCGCGTAACGATCTGGCGCGAATTTGTACACCAGGCAGCCGCTACGTGGCGGATCTGACCAAAGTCGATCGCTACTCCTTCGTTATGCACCTGGTGTCCCGTGTGGTGGGCGAACTGCGTCACGATCTGGATGTGCTGCACGCCTATCGCGCCTGTATGAACATGGGTACGCTCAGCGGAGCGCCGAAAGTACGCGCTATGCAACTTATTGCGGATGCGGAAGGCTCCCGTCGTGGCAGTTATGGCGGTGCGGTAGGCTACTTCACCGCCCATGGCGACCTGGATACCTGCATTGTGATTCGTTCCGCCTGGGTGGAAGACGGTATTGCCACCGTTCAGGCAGGTGCTGGCGTAGTACTGGATTCAGTACCGCAGTCCGAAGCCGATGAAACACGTAATAAAGCCCGCGCGGTTCTGCGCGCCATTGCTAAAGCGCATAACGCTCAGGAGATTTTCTGATGGCTGACATTCTGCTGCTCGATAATATCGACTCATTTACCTATAACCTTGCCGATCAGTTGCGCGCCAGCGGGCACAACGTGGTGATTTACCGTAACCATGTGCCGGCACAAACCCTGATTGACCGCCTGGCGACGATGAAAAACCCGGTGCTGATGCTCTCGCCAGGACCGGGGGCACCGTCAGAAGCGGGTTGCATGCCAGAATTGCTGACGCGCATGCGCGGCAAATTGCCGATTATCGGCATCTGCCTGGGGCATCAGGCAATAGTGGAAGCCTATGGCGGCTATGTCGGTCAGGCGGGAGAAATTTTGCACGGCAAAGCCTCCAGCATTGAACATGACGGTCAGGCAATGTTTGCCGGGCTGGCGAACCCGCTGCCAGTGGCACGCTACCATTCACTGGTCGGCAGCAATATTCCGGCAGGGTTAACCATTAATGCGCACTTTAACGGCATGGTGATGGCAGTGCGTCACGATGCGGATCGCGTCTGTGGATTTCAGTTCCATCCGGAATCCATTCTGACCTCTCAGGGAGCCCGTTTGCTGGAACAAACACTGGCCTGGGCGCTGCAGAAACTTGAGCAGACCAATACGCTGCAACCGGTGCTGGAAAAACTCTATCAGGCGCAAACCCTGAGCCAGCAGGAAAGCCACCAGCTCTTCTCTGCTGTGGTGCGTGGCGAACTGAAACCTGAACAACTGGCCGCAGCGCTGGTCAGTATGAAAGTGCGTGGCGAACACCCGAATGAAATCGCCGGGGCGGCCACGGCGTTACTGGAAAATGCCGCACCATTCCCACGTCCGGACTATCCGTTTGCTGATATCGTGGGCACCGGTGGCGACGGCAGCAACAGTATTAATATTTCAACCGCCAGTGCTTTTGTGGCGGCGGCCTGCGGTCTGAAAGTCGCAAAACACGGTAACCGCAGCGTCTCCAGCCGTTCCGGCTCGTCCGATTTACTGGCAGCCTTTGGCATTAATCTGGATATGAATGCTGATAAATCCCGCAGTGCGCTGGATGAACTGGGTGTCTGTTTCTTATTTGCACCGAAGTACCACACCGGGTTCCGCCACGCGATGCCGGTGCGCCAGCAGCTCAAAACGCGCACCTTATTTAACGTTCTGGGTCCACTCATTAACCCGGCGCACCCGCCGCTGGCGTTGATCGGCGTTTACAGCCCGGAACTGGTGTTACCCATTGCTGAAACCCTGCGCGTTCTGGGCTATCAGCGTGCGGCCGTTGTGCACAGCGGTGGAATGGATGAAGTTTCTCTCCATGCCCCGACGGTAGTGGCCGAATTGCGCGATGGCGAGATCAAAAGCTACCAGCTTACCGCTGCCGATTTCGGTCTGACGCCCTATCATCAGGAGCAACTGGCAGGCGGCACACCGGAAGAAAACCGTGACATTCTGACACGCTTACTACAAGGTAAAGGTGAAGCCGCCCATGAGGCCGCCGTCGCTGCAAATGTCGCCATGTTGATGCGTTTACATGGTGAAGAAGATTTGCAAGCTAACGCGCAGAAAGTTATGCAGGTGCTGCACAGCGGCGCCGCCTATGACAAAGTCACCGCACTTGCGGCAAGAGGGTAAAGAATGCAAACCGTATTAGCAAAAATCGTCGAGGATAAGGCGATTTGGGTAGCCGCCCGCAAGGAGCAGCAGCCGCTGGCCAGTTTTCAGAACGACGTGGTGCCGAGCACCCGTCGCTTCTACGACGCCCTGCAGGGTACGCGCACCGCGTTTATCCTAGAATGCAAAAAAGCCTCCCCGTCCAAAGGGGTGATTCGCAATGATTTCGACCCGGCGCGTATCGCCGGGGTATACAGGCATCATGCGTCGGCGATCTCTGTGCTGACTGACGAGAAATATTTCCAGGGCAGTTTTGATTTTCTCCCTGTCGTGAGCGGCATCGCGCATCAGCCGATTCTGTGCAAGGATTTTATTATTGACCCTTACCAGATTTACCTGGCGCGTTTTTACCAGGCCGATGCCTGCCTGTTAATGCTCTCGGTACTGGATGATGAGCAATACCGCCAGCTTTCTGCCGTAGCTCACAGCCTGAACATGGGCGTACTGACCGAAGTCAGCAACGAAGAAGAGCTGGAACGCGCTATCGCGCTCGGGGCAAAAGTGGTCGGTATCAATAACCGCGACCTGCGCGATCTGTCCATTGATCTGAACCGTACTCGTCAGTTAGCACCGCGCCTTGGCGCTGGGGTAACGGTCATCAGCGAATCGGGCATTAATACCTATGCCCAGGTACGTGAACTGAGCCATTTCGTCAATGGTTTCCTTATTGGTTCCGCGCTTATGTCTCATGACGATCTGGACGCCGCCGTTAAACGCGTTTTGCTTGGCGAGAATAAAGTCTGCGGCCTGACGCGTCCGCAGGATGCCCGGGTTGCTCATGAAGCGGGGGCGATTTACGGCGGCCTGATCTTCGTTGCCTCTTCCCCGCGTGCCGTCGACGTCGCACAGGCCCGCGCAGTGATGGCAGGCGCGCCGCTCCAGTATGTGGGGGTATTCCGTAATGCCCCTGTCGAAACCGTGTCGGCAAACGTGGAGCAACTGGGGTTAGTCGCCGTACAGTTACACGGCAGTGAAGACCAGCACTATATCGACACGCTGCGTAAGCAGCTGCCGGACAGCGTGCAAATCTGGAAGGCGCTGAGTGTGGGCGATACCCTTCCTGCTCGCAATCTGAACCACGTTGATAAGTATGTTTTTGATAACGGCCAGGGCGGCAGCGGTAAGCGTTTTGACTGGAACCTGCTGTCTGGACAAGCGCTGGACAACGTACTGCTCGCGGGCGGACTTGGCGCAGATAACTGCGTGGAAGCAGCCAAAACCGGCTGTGCCGGACTCGATTTTAATTCAGGCGTAGAGTCTGAACCCGGGAAAAAAGACGCCGATAAAGTGGCCTCGGTATTCCGAACTTTACGCGCTTATTAAGGAAGAAAAACCATGACGACATTATTAAATCCGTATTTTGGTGAGTTTGGCGGCATGTATGTGCCGCAAATTCTGATGCCTGCACTGCGTCAGCTGGAAGAAGCCTTTGTCAGCGCGCAAAAAGATCCTGAATTTCAGGCACAGTTCACCGATTTACTGAAAAACTATGCCGGTCGCCCGACCGCGCTCACCAAATGCCAGAACATTACTGCGGGAACCAACACCACCCTCTACCTTAAGCGTGAAGATCTGCTGCACGGCGGCGCGCATAAGACCAACCAGGTGCTGGGTCAGGCACTGCTGGCGAAGCGGATGGGTAAAACTGAAATCATCGCCGAGACGGGTGCTGGTCAGCACGGTGTTGCATCGGCGCTTGCCAGCGCCCTGCTCGGACTGAAATGCCGCATTTACATGGGTGCGAAAGATGTTGAGCGGCAGTCACCGAACGTTTTCCGCATGCGTTTAATGGGCGCAGAAGTGATCCCGGTGCATAGCGGCTCCGCCACTCTGAAAGATGCCTGTAACGAAGCGCTACGCGACTGGTCTGGCAGCTACGATACCGCACACTACATGCTCGGTACTGCCGCAGGTCCACACCCCTTCCCGACCATTGTGCGCGAATTCCAGCGGATGATCGGTGAAGAAACTAAAGTGCAGATCCTCGAAAAAGAGGGCCGCCTGCCGGATGCCGTCATCGCCTGCGTGGGCGGCGGTTCGAATGCGATCGGCATGTTTGCCGATTTCATTGAAGAGACCAGCGTCGGCCTTATCGGGGTCGAACCTGCCGGACACGGCATCGAGACCGGCGAACACGGCGCACCGCTTAAACATGGCCGCGTGGGGATCTATTTCGGCATGAAATCCCCAATGATGCAGACCGATGAAGGCCAGATCGAGGAATCCTATTCTATCTCTGCGGGTCTGGATTTCCCGTCAGTTGGCCCGCAGCACGCTTATCTGAACAGCACCGGTCGTGCGGATTATGTCTCCATCACCGATGACGAAGCGCTTGAGGCCTTTAAGACGCTGTGCCGCCACGAAGGGATTATTCCGGCGCTGGAGTCCTCCCACGCCCTGGCCCATGCGCTGAAAATGATGCGTGAAAACCCGGAAAAAGAGCAGTTGCTGGTGGTTAACCTGTCTGGCCGTGGAGATAAAGACATCTTCACCGTACACGATATTTTGAAAGCGCGAGGGGAAATCTGATGGAACGCTACGAGACACTTTTTAAGCAGTTGAAGGAACGCAAGGAAGGCGCATTTGTTCCCTTTGTCACGCTGGGCGACCCGTCACCAGAACAATCGCTGAAAATCATCGATACCCTGATTGAAGCTGGTGCGGATGCGCTGGAATTAGGGATTCCGTTTTCCGACCCACTGGCAGACGGCCCGACCATTCAAAACGCAACGCTGCGTGCCTTTGCCGCAGGCGTAACGCCGGGCCAGTGTTTTGAAATGCTGTCCGCGATTCGCCAGAAACACCCGACGATCCCTATCGGCCTGCTGATGTACGCCAACCTCGTCTTTAGCCGCGGTATCGATGAGTTCTATGCCCAGTGCGAGAAAGCGGGTGTCGACTCTGTACTGGTTGCCGACGTGCCGGTAGAGGAGTCTGCACCGTTCCGCCAGGCCGCGCTGCGTCATAATGTCGCGCCGATTTTCATCTGTCCGCCGAATGCCGATGACGATCTGTTACGGCAAATTGCCTCGCACGGTCGCGGCTATACCTACCTGCTCTCCCGCGCCGGGGTAACCGGGGCTGAAAACCGTGCCGCGCTGCCGCTCCACCACCTGGTCGAAAAACTGACCGAGTACAATGCCGCGCCGCCATTACAGGGGTTTGGCATCTCCGCACCGGATCAGGTAACTGCGGCAATTGACGCCGGTGCTGCCGGGGCGATTTCAGGTTCGGCTATCGTTAAGATTATTGAGAAGAACGTGGATAAACCTGCCGCGATGCTCGAAGAGCTTGGCGCGTTTGTGCGGGCGATGAAAGCCGGCACTCGTCAGTAATGCCTCCTGGCGCCCGGCACGTCGCCGGGCGTTTTACCCGCGAGCTATATGTGCAGCTATTTCTCCACCTGCCAAAGCAGCATCCATACATCCCGCGCCGCCCCATTCCATAGATGCTCCTTTTATCCGCTGATGCGTCTGTCTTTCTTATTCGTTTTGCACCGGGCTGTGGTTTTCCTTTTTTCACCTGACGGCTGGCTTTTAACTGCAACACAATCTTGATTCGCGGCGGCTGTCCCGGGGCGATTCTCCATTGCCAGGCCAACGTTAACACTTAATAATGTCGCGGATATGCAGGACACGGATGACAAGTATGCTCATCATCCGTCAGACGCTAATGTCTTTAATGGGAAGGATGTCCATATGCTTAATAGAGCCGCGTTAATAAGAGGCTGGTTTACCGTTGCGACTATTTTTACCTGCTTCACCCTTGGTAATTATATCGGGCATTACTATTTTGCCGGTTCACGTATTCCCTGGCTTATAGGGGTTATTGCCGCGATGGCTATCAACTGGGGAGCGTATGGCGTGTTGAAAAAGCTGACATGATCGAATCGTTGATAAAACTGGCCACTTGTCGGGCCAGTTTTATATTGCAGAAATCAGAAGCGATAACCTGCAGAGAACATAAATACCCACGGGTCGAGACGTGTACTTACACTTTGTTGCGCGCCTCCCGCTTTAAAGCGAACATCCGTATCAATATCCATGTACCAGACCGAGGCGTTAATAAGCCAGTTACGGTTTATCAAATAATCCAGCCCAACCTGTCCTGCCGCGCCCCAGGAGTTTTTGAGACTCAAATCAGAAAGGCCAGCTGATTTACCCGTATCGTTGAATTTCTCATCAAAGAACATGGTGTAATTGATACCCGCGCCAATATACGGGCGAACTTTACTGTTGGCATCACCAAAATACCATTGTGCCATCAGTGTCGGGGGTAAATGGTGAACGGTCGCGATATCACCGGTTGGGCCTGTTCCTACTTTATGACGAAACGGTGTTGCTGCCAGGAGTTCCACACCAACGTTATCCGTCGCCATATACGTCATGGTCAGGCCAAGCTGGGTATTATTATTGACGTGAAAACTTCCCAGACTCCCTAATACATTATCCGATCCCTCCGTCGGCCTGACGGTTGCGGAACCGGCACGCATGAAAAATTCACCAGCTTCATGCGCACAGGCGGCGCCCGCGGAAAGACTACTCAGGATCAATGCTGCCACGGCTAATTTATTCATATCCACTCCATGTATGTGGTTTTTCATAGGCGCCGTGAATATACCTATAAAAGAGTACATCGTGATCCAATCTGGATCACATTACATTCGCTAATTTAACATTTATTGATCTGAGTTAATTTTGGCTGTCATTTCCGATACTTAATTTTTGTATTTACATCAATTTTATCCTTTAAACGTGCCAAAAATATCGTCATCGCTCCCTCTTGCGGACACGTGCCAGTGGGTCTAATTTAATGAACTCCTATGAATTGATGCGTAGTGATTGCAGGTGTGTCATGAGTGATCTCAACCCGTGCATGTCGTGCGGAGCCTGTTGTGCTTATTTTCGTGTCTCTTTCTACTGGGCCGAGGCGGATGACGCTGGCGGCACTGTTCCGGCTCAGCTTACCGAGCCTGTCACCCCATTTTTACGCTGTATGCGCGGGACCAATCAGAAGCAAAGCCATTGCGTCGCGCTGGAAGGCGTTCCGGGTGAATCAGCGCGTTGCCGCATTTATGAGCAACGACCATCCCCATGCCGTGAATTTATGATGTCGGGGGAGAATAACGAGGCCAATGAGGCCTGCGATCGCGCCCGTGCGTATTACGGATTACCGCCGCTTTACAAAGATATGCTTTTCCATACATCCACGGAGGCTGCCACCGATGAGTCTTTCAGGGTACAATTGTGATGAATTTAACATTGCAGAACTCAAGGAGAGTGCATGTCTATCACGGCGAAATCCGTTTACCGTGACACGGGGAATTTTTTTCGTAATCAGTTTGTTACTATTTTGCTGATTGCACTTCTATGCGCGTTTATTACAGTACTGTTAGGACGTCTCTTTTCACCCAGTGACGCCCAGCTTGCGATCCTGAGTGAAGGCGATAACCTGGCGGGAAGGACAGATTTGTTCGATCTGGTCCGTAATATGACGCCGGAACAGCAACAGATTTTATTGCGTACCTCAGCGGCTGCCACATTTTCTGGTTTGATCGGGAATGCTATTTTGGTGGGCGGCGTATTGATGATGATCCGCATGATCTCAGCAGGCCAGCGCGTCAGTGCGCTTCGCGCTATTGGTGCCAGCGCACCTGTACTGCCTGCGCTGTTTATCCTGATTATGCTGACAACCCTTTTGGTTCAAATCGGCATCATTCTCATCGTACCTGGCGTGTTAATGGCCATTTTGCTGGCATTCGCGCCAGTAATGATTGTTCAGGATCGCGCGGGTGTTCTTTCGGCGATGCGCGGCAGTATGCGTCTGGGCTGGAATAATATGCGTCTGGTCGCGCCTGCGGTCATCGCCTGGTTGCTGGCAAAAATCGTACTGCTGATGTACGCACACAATTTAGCATTTCTCACGCCGGAAATCGGTGCAGTGGTCGCCAACACGGTGAGTAACATGATATCTGTAGCTTTGCTCATTTATCTGTTTCGCCTGTACATGCTGATACGTCAGTGATTTTTCGCCTGCGAAAGCAGGCAACTTAACGGAACCGTAGAATGAAGCAGTTTCTTGATTTTCTCCCACTGGTAGTATTTTTCGCTTTTTACAAGCTGTATGACATTTATGCAGCGACAACGGCCTTAATCATCGCTACGGCTGTTGTCCTGATTTACAGCTGGGTGCGTTATCGCAAAGTCGAAAAGATGGCGCTTATTACTTTTATACTGGTAGCCGTTTTCGGTGGGCTGACGGTTTTCTTCCATAATGACGAATTCATTAAATGGAAAGTCACGGTCATTTACGCCCTGTTTGCAGGCGCTTTGTTGTTTAGTCAGTGGGTAATGAAAAAACCGCTTATCCAGCGCATGCTTGGTAAAGAGCTCACACTGCCGCCGCTAGTCTGGGAGCGTCTCAATCTTGCCTGGGCACTGTTTTTCATCCTTTGTGGCCTGGCAAATATCTACATTGCCTTCTGGTTGCCGCAGAATATCTGGGTGAATTTCAAGGTATTTGGTTTAACCGCGTTGACGCTTATCTTTACCGTATTAAGCGGCATCTACATTTATCGCCACATGCCTCAGGACGATAAATCCTGAGTGGTGCATAAAAAGCCGGGCGCTGTCCGGCTTTTTTTTCCCACAGACCAGCTTATCTAATTGTTTTCAGCTATAAATCCATAGTAGCATCCCGCCAGAATTCCCCTTCTTTATTGATGAGATAATCATGTCTAACACTCAGGATGCACCGCAGGGCGAACTTGTCCTGCGCACACTGGCGATGCCGGCAGATACCAATGCAAACGGTGATATTTTTGGCGGCTGGCTGATGTCGCAGATGGATATGGGCGGTGCAATTCTTGCTAAAGAGATAGCTCATGGACGCGTGGTCACGGTCCGCGTCGACGGTATGAGTTTTCTGCGCCCGGTAGCAGTGGGCGACGTGGTGTGCTGTTATGCGCGTTGCGTGAAGCGCGGTAATACGTCGATTACCATTAACGTCGAAGTCTGGATTAAAAAGGTCGCCTCAGAACCTATCGGTCAACGTTATAAGGCTACAGAGGCACTGTTTATTTATGTTGCCGTAGATAACGACGGTAAGCCGCGGCCGCTGCCCGCGCAGGCATAAAAAAAGCCTCCATCAGGAGGCTTTTTTGCTTAATCCATTGTCGCGCCACCCTCCAGGCGGAAGATAATATTGACCGTGATACCGGTGCCCGGTTTGCCCGGTTCATAACGCCATTTACGCATGGCCGTTTTCACATCACGCTCAAACATATTCGCCGGTTGGGCTGAAAGTATCTCCACGTTGTCGATACGCCCGTCCGCTAATACGTCAAATTTCACGCGAACACGTCCTTCAATACGCAACGTTTGTGCACGCGGCGGATATAGAGGCTGGGGGCGGCTTAATGCTCGCGGGGCTGCCGGAACCGACGGCGCCGGTTTGCTGGCGACGGCTGGAGCGCTATTCATCACCTGGCGCGGTGGAGCATTACTTTCGACCGGTGCCGCCGGGCGGGGTTCTGCCGGTTTTGCTTCGCGCTTAGGCTGCTCAACTTTTTTCTCCGGTTTCGGCTTCGGTTTAGGTTTCGGCTTCGGTTCAGGTTTGTGGATCACCACCGGTGCCTCTTTTGGCGGCTCGGGGACAGGTTCCGGCTCGGGTTCAGGCTCAGGCTCTGCTACCGGTTCGGGTGGTGGCTGCACCGCCTGCGGCGGTTCCAGTTCTGCGGGAGTCACCATGGTCACCGTGATCGGCGAAGCAGGTGCAGGTAATTCAATAACCTGATGTACCGAGGCATACAAGATGGCGGCCACAACAGCGCCATGCATACCGACGGACAACAGTGTCGGCCAGGGAAAGCGACGGGGTAAATCGAGGGCCATTGAAGTCATAATCGTTTCAGTTGAAAAAGCAAAGCTAGATTCTAAATGCAAATAGCAATCATATTCAACCAGCCATCGCACCTGTCGGAGTTTTTGCGCGTATACGGTTAAAAAAAGCACTCACGAAATGGGGATATTCGCTCACCATCATCTTTGCATTGCAGCCATTTATGGATTCACATAACGTAGTGGTTTTCTCATGATGAAGGAGCCCTACCCGTGCTTTACGTTATTTTCTCGCAGGACGTTGCTGATTCTCTCGAAAAACGCCTTTCCGTGCGCCCGGCTCACCTGGCCCGCCTGCAATTGCTGCATGATGAAGGGCGCTTATTAACGGCAGGTCCAATGCCAGCCGTAGACAGTAACGATCCGGGTGCTGCGGGTTTTACCGGCTCTACCGTTATCGCGGAATTTGAATCTCTGGAAGCGGCGCAAGCCTGGGCCGATGCGGACCCGTACATTGCGGCTGGCGTTTACCAGCACGTCATCGTCAAGCCGTTTAAGAAAGTGTTCTGACTGTCAGAAATAATAAGGGGTAAAGTATGAATACCCCTTTATTTTATAAGCGTTTAATGAGCAATCGTTTTTGAGAACAAATTAATAATAACCACACCTGCAATAATTAACCCCATCCCCAGCATGGCCGGAAAATCGAGTTTCTGCCCGTGAATAATCCAGGCAACGGCACCAATTAATACAATCCCTACGCCGGACCAGATTGCGTAAATCACCCCCGTAGGTATGGTACGCATTGGGATAGTCAGACACCAGAATGCAATACAATAGCCGAGAATACTGATAACGCCGGGAACCAGACGGGTAAAGCTATCGGAACTTTTAAGCGCAGTGGTCGCAATCACTTCACTGACAATCGCCAGGGCGAGAAAAATAACTGCTTCTTTATTCATGGTTACCCACTATTGAAATTAACGTTTACTTAGCGCAAGGCGAGTTGCAAAGAGCAAAAATAGCACACCGGTTGTGCGATCCATCCAGCGTATAACGGCTTCTTTACGTAAAAATAAAGACAACGGGCGCGTCGCCGCGATTAGCAGAGTTGACCATATGGTTCCCAGCACCACATGAATCATCACCAGGCCAAAAGTCCAAATAATGAGAGGCTGCCCATGCGGAATAAACTGCGGCAAAAAAGAGACGTAGAAAATCCCCATTTTCGGATTCAGCACATTGCCTGACATGCCACGAATAAACCAGTTCTGCTTTTTCTCTTTTCCAGCAACAGAGAAAACAGCGGTACGTGGGCGAATGAGCATATTCAGTCCCAGCCAGCATAAATAGGCAGCGCCACAATATTTGAGAATGGAGTAGGCCAGTTCCGACACCGCAACTAATGTCCCGAGTCCGAAGGCAACGGCAGCCCCCCAAATGAGACAACCGGTATTAATACCGAAGGCGGCTTTAAATGCCTGACTTCGCCCCTCCACCGCGGCAGTACGCAAAATTAGCGCGGTATCGAGACCGGGAGTGAGCGTCAGGAGTGTCGCGGCAAGGGTAAAAGCAATCAAACTATCGATAACAGACATTCAGCGTTCACCCTTTAAGTCATAACCAGATAAAAAAACAATGGGCACCATAAAGATGCCCTGGACCATCAGAACCCGTAAAAATCAAAAACTAACGCATTACGATGCCGATTAAGGATACATTTTCTTATCGAGTGGATACGCATATTGCGACGGGACTGTCCTTCCAGCCAGCGCGCCTTGCGACGACTGGCCTGTCGGGACATACGCCAGCGCCCCACTTCCGTTCTACTACGCTTCATTTTTACGACTCTTTCCTGAAACAGAAGCCCCATTATAAACCCTGGTCGCCACCAGACCACCCCTTTTCAGCGCCGTTTTTATTTGCCAGATGAGTCCTTATGCGTAAACTCCTTATATCAGATTTTCAAAAGGATTTTTTGTTATGACAACCTTCTACACGGTTGTGAGTTGGCTGATCATTTTGGGCTACTGGCTGCTTATCGCAGGTGTGACGCTTCGCATCCTGATGAAGCGCCGGGCGGTTCCTTCTGCCATGGCATGGCTACTGATTATTTATATTCTCCCTCTGGTGGGAATCATTGCTTATCTGTCCGTTGGGGAACTGCATCTTGGCAAGCGCCGGGCAGAACGCGCTCGTGCGATGTGGCCATCCACCGCCAAGTGGCTAAAAGACCTTAAGACGTATCACCATATTTTCGCTACTGAAAACAGCAGCGTTGCCACTTCACTGTTCAAGCTCTGCGAACGGCGCCAGGGCATTGCGGGCGTGAAAGGTAATCAGCTCCAGCTTCTCACCTCCTCAGATGACGTTATGCAGGCATTAATCCGCGACATTCAGCTTGCCCGGCATAACATTGAGATGGTGTTTTATATCTGGCAGCCGGGAGGAATGGCCGATCAGGTCGCTGAATCCTTGATGGCGGCCGCGAGGCGCGGTGTGCATTGCCGCTTAATGCTTGACTCAGCAGGCAGCGTGGCTTTTTTCCGCAGTCCATGGGCCGATATGCTGCGCAATTCAGGTATTGAAGTCGTCGAATCGCTAAAAGTTAATCTGATGCGTGTATTTTTGCGTCGGATGGACCTGCGCCAGCACCGTAAGATGATCCTTATTGATAATTACATCGCTTATACTGGCAGTATGAATATGGTGGACCCCCGCTTCTTTAAACAGGATGCTGGCGTCGGTCAATGGGTCGATTTGATGGCTCGCATGGAAGGACCGGTCTCCACCGCTATGGGGATTGTCTACTCCTGCGACTGGGAGATAGAGACCGGTAAACGCATCCTCCCGCCGCCACCGGACGCCAATATCATGCCGTTTGAGCAGGCCAGCGGACACACCATCCACACCATCGCCTCGGGGCCCGGGTTCCCGGAAGACCTTATTCACCAGGCGTTGTTGACCGCGGTATATGCCTCGCGCGAATACCTGATCATGACGACACCTTATTTCGTCCCCAGCGATGACCTTCTGCATGCCATTTGTACCGCCGCGCAGCGAGGCGTTGACGTCAGCATTATCCTGCCACGCAAGAATGACTCAGTGCTTGTTGGCTGGGCCAGTCGGGCCTTTTTCACTGAACTGCTGGCGGCCGGTGTAAAAATCTATCAGTTTGAAGGTGGGCTTTTGCATACGAAAAGCGTGCTGGTCGATGGCGAGTTAAGTCTGGTGGGAACAGTGAACCTTGATATGCGTAGTCTGTGGCTAAATTTCGAGATTACGCTGGTTATCGACGATACCGGATTTGGCAGCGATCTGGCCGCTGTACAGGATGATTATATTTCGCGTTCTCGCTTACTGGACGCACGTTTGTGGGTTAAACGCCCATTCTGGCACCGGATTGCAGAACGACTGTTTTACTTCTTTAGCCCATTGCTGTAAAACGTGCCCAAACGATATTAAACAGGTAGTCATTATGGATATGGATCTGAACAACCGCCTGAGCGAAGACGAAACGCTTGAGCAGGCTTACGATATTTTTCTCGAACTTGCGGCGGATAATCTCGACCCGGCAGATATCATTCTGTTCAATCTTCAGTTTGAAGAGCGTGGCGGTGCGGAATTGTTTGATCCCGGCGAAGACTGGCAAGAGCATGTTGATTATGATCTGAATCCGGACTTTTTCGCGGAAGTAGTGATAGGCCTGGCGGATACCGATGGCGGCGAAATCAATGATGTATTTGCCCGCGTACTGCTTTGTCGAGAGAAAGACCATAAGTTGTGCCACATTCTCTGGCGCGAGTGAGGGTAAAAGAAAAGGCTGACTTTCGTCAGCCTTTTTTATTCAGAGCGGGTCGACCTTAAGACAGGAGACCGCGTGACGGAAGCTGCCTTCGAGAACCGGGCGCGTTTGCGCGCACTCGGGTCCGGCAATCGGACAACGAGTGCGGAACACGCAGCCCGATGGCGGATTGATTGGCGAAGGCAAATCCCCTTCCAGCAACTGAATCTGCTTGTTCTTTTCCAGATCCGGGTCCGGAATCGGCACGGCAGACATCAGCGCTTTGGTATAAGGGTGCTGCGGATTATGGTACACCTCGTCATAGGTACCCAGCTCTACAGCATGACCAAGATACATTACCAGTACACGGTCGGAGATGTGCTTCACCACCGCCAGATCATGGGCGATAAAGATCAGGGACAACCCCATTTCCCGCTGCAGTTTTTGCAGCAAGTTGACCACCTGCGCCTGGATAGACACGTCCAGGGCTGAAACCGGTTCGTCACAGATAATCAGCTTCGGTTCGAGGATCAGCGCGCGCGCAATGCCGATACGCTGACACTGGCCGCCGGAGAACTCGTGCGGATAGCGGTTAATCAGGTTCGGCAGCAGCCCCACCTTCATCATCATGGCTTTGACGCGGTCACGCACTTCCTGACGCGGCATTTTCGGATGATACGTTCTCAGCGGTTCCGCAATGATTTCACCAATCGTCATACGCGGGTTCAGAGATGCCAGCGGGTCCTGGAAAATCATCTGGATGTCGCTGCGCACATCGCGCCACTCATCGGGCTTCATACCGAGCAAATCTTTGCCCAGCCAGGCCACTTTACCGTCAGTAGCTTTGACCAGACCAATAATCGCACGGGCAAAGGTCGATTTCCCACAGCCGGACTCGCCCACCACGCCCAGGGTTTCCCCTTCATAGAGACGCAGCGTCACGCCGTGTACCGCTTTCAGTGTTTTGGATGGCTGCCAGAACCATTGCTTACCGTCTTTTATATCGAAATGAACTTTCAGGTCAGCAATTTCAAGGAGTACTTTTCTTTCTTCTGTCACGGCATTCATACCAGTTCCTCCACCGGCTTAAAGCAGGCGCGCAAACGTCCCGGGGCAAACTCCTCCAGCGGCGGAGCACTGTTACAGATTTCCATCGCATGCGGGCAACGGGGCTGGAACGGACACCCTTTCGGCAGCCGCAGCAGGTTCGGCGGGTTACCGGGGATGGTCAACAACTCTTCACCTTCAGCGTCAAGGCGCGGTACCGCATTGAGCAGGCCGATAGAATACGGATGTGCCGGGTGATAGAACACATCGCGTGCCGCACCATATTCCATGGTGCGGCCAGCGTACATGACCAGCACTTTGTCACAGATGCCCGCAACAACACCCAGATCGTGGGTAATCATAATAATGGCGGTGTTGAATTCGCGCTTAAGCTCATTGAGCAACGTCATGATCTGCGCCTGTACGGTCACATCCAGAGCGGTAGTCGGTTCGTCAGCAATCAGCAGCTTCGGTCGACACATTAGCGCCATGGCAATCATCACTCGCTGACGCATCCCGCCGGAGAACTCATGCGGATACATCTTCATACGCTTACGCGCTTCCGGCATTTTCACCGCGTCCAGCATTTTAACCGACTCTTCAAACGCTTCGGCCTTACTCATGCCTTTATGCAGCATCAGTACTTCCATTAGCTGCTCACCGACCCGCATATATGGATTCAGTGAGGTCATCGGATCCTGGAAAATCATGGAAATCTGTTCAGCACGCAGTTTATTCAGCGCATGCTCTGGCAAGTTCAGGATCTCTTTACCATTGAATTTCGCCGAACCACCAATACGGCCATTCGATGCCAGCAGGCCCATCAGGGCAAATGCGGTTTGAGATTTGCCCGAACCAGACTCACCCACGATCCCCAGCGTCTCACCGGCCCGCAGGCTGAAATTCAGGTCGTTTACCGCCGTAACGTCACCGTCAGGGGTTTTAAAAGTCACTCGCAGATCGTTAACATCCAGAAGAATGTCCGAATGCTGCTGCGCCTGTGGCGCCAATGAGGTTTCATGCTTGCTCACAACAGCACTCCTTAACGATCTTTCGGGTCGAGGGCATCACGCAAGCCATCGCCGATAAAGTTGAAACAGAACAGCGTCACCACCAGGAAGCCTGCAGGAAACAGCAGCAACCACGGAGAAACTTCCATCGAGTTGGCACCATCGCTGAGCAAAGCGCCCCAACTGCTTAACGGCTCTTGTGTCCCCAGACCAAGGAAACTGAGGAATGATTCAAACAGAATCATGCTGGGTACTAACAGCGAGGCATATACCACTACCACGCCCAGTACGTTAGGAACGATATGACGAATCACGATATTGCCTGTCGATACACCACCTACCTGAGCCGCTTCGATAAACTCTTTACGTTTCAGACTCAGCGTTTGACCACGGACGATACGCGCCATATCCAGCCAGGAAACCATACCGATAGCCACAAAAATGAGCAGAATGTTTTGACCGAAGAATGTCACCAGCAGGATGACGAAGAACATAAACGGGAAAGAGTTAAGGATCTCAAGCAGACGCATCATCACGGAGTCCACTTTACCGCCGAGGTAACCGGACAGGGATCCGTAAAGGGTGCCAAGGATAACCGCAACCAGCGCGGCTGCAATACCGACCATCAGCGAAATACGTCCACCAATGGCGACGCGCACCAGCAGATCACGCCCGGATGAATCCGTACCAAAATAGTGCCCTGAGGTCGTATCAGGGGCGCTGGACATCATGCCCCAGTCCGTATCGAAGTAACTAAACTGCGACAGCATCGGCGCGAGGGTCACGAAGAGTGCGATAAATAATAAGACAACCAGGCTGGCGACCGCCGCACGGTTGTGCATAAAGCGACGGCGAGCATCCTGCCAGAGACTGCGACCTTCTACTTCCAGTTTTTCACTGAAGTTTTCCAGCGCCTCGCTGTTTTTTTTACTTAACATCATGGCGTACTCCAGTGTTAATAACGAATTTTCGGATCGATAACGGCATACAGCACATCAACAATCGCGTTAAATAAAATAGTCAATGTCCCTACCAGTATGGTCAAACTTAATACCAGCGAGTAATCACGGTTTAATGCGCCATTCACAAATAGCTGACCGATACCCGGCAAACCGTAAATCGTTTCGATAACCATTGAACCGGTGATAATACCAACGAAGGCAGGCCCCATATAGGAAAGCACAGGTAATAATGCGGGTTTGAGCGCATGACGGAAAATAATGCGCCGCATCGGTAAACCTTTCGCCCGTGCGGTACGAATAAAGTTAGAATGCAGCACCTCAATCATCGAGCCACGCGTTATACGCGCAATGCTGGCGATATAAGCCAGAGACAATGCGACCATTGGCAGAATCATGAATTTTGGCGCGCCGCCATTCCATCCCCCGGCGGGTAACCATTTAAGCGTGATAGCGAAAATCATCACCAACAGCGGTGCGACAACGAAGCTCGGTATGACAACCCCGGTCATCGCCAGCCCCATCACGGAATAGTCCCATTTGGTATTTTGTTTCAGCGCGGCGATGACGCCTGCACTCACGCCAAAAATTACCGCCAGTAAAAACGCCGCAGCGCCTAACTTCGCGGATACAGGGAAGCTGGCAGCGACCAGATCATTCACCGTGTAATCTTTATATTTAAATGACGGCCCGAAGTCGCCGTGCGCAAGCTGTTTCAGATAGCTGGCGTATTGGGTCAGAATCGGATCGTTCAGATGGTATTTCGCTTCGATATTCGCCATTACTTCTGGCGGCAGCGTACGCTCACCGGTAAAAGGACTACCCGGCGCAAGACGCATCATAAAGAATGAGATCGTGATAAGAATAAATAGCGTCGGAATCGCTTCCAGACAGCGACGTAGGATAAATTTCAACATTGCCCGTACCTTCTGGCCTGTGCCTTTGTAGTGCGATGAAATAAGACACTGTGGGGCAGGATTATCCTGCCCCACTCATTGCCATTAATGCTTGATAATATACAAGTTTTTAACGTAGATATTATCCATCGGGTCTTTACCGGTATAACCACCCACCCACGGTTTCACCAGACGGGCGTTCACGTAGTAATACACCGGGACGATCGCAGAGTCTTTATCAAGCTGCTGTTCGGCTTTGGTGTAGAGCTCGGTGCGTTGCGCTTCGTCGGTCACTTGCAGCGTGTCGGCAATCAGCTTATCAAATGCCGGGCTCTTATAGTGCGCGGTATTGTTAGAACTGTCAGACAGCATGGTATTCAGGAAGGATGTCGGTTCGTTATAGTCTGCACACCAGCCTGCACGCGCCACATCAAAGGTGCCCTGATGACGGCTGTCAAGGAAGGTTTTCCACTCCTGGTTCTCCAGCTTGACGTCCACACCCAGGTTTTTCTTCCAGATAGAAGCAACGGCAATAGCCAGTTTTTTGTGCAAGTCAGATGTGTTGTACAGCAGGTTGAAGGTCAGCGGCTTGTCAGCCGTGTAACCTGCTTCTGCCAGCAATTTTTTCGCTTCTGCGTTACGTTTATCTTGTGACCACTTGAACCATTCCGGCTCAACCAGTTTTGCGCCGTCAGTATATGGCGGAGTGTAGCTGTAAGCTGGCAAGTCGCCCTGGTTTTTCACTTTGTTGACGATAATGTCACGATCAAGAGCCAGTTTCAGCGCAGTACGAACGCGTACATCAGTGAACGGCGCTTTCTGGTTGTTAATTTCGTAGTAATAAGTACACAGATATGGGTCAACGTGGACTTCTTTTGGAATTTCTTGTTTCAGTTTCTGGAACAGTTCAATCGGCATGTTGTTATAGGTCATGTCGATTTCACCGCTGCGATAGCGGTTAACGTCAGTCACTTCTGAGGAAATAGGCAGATAAGTAACCTGGTTAATCACCGTTTTTGCGTTGTCCCAGTAATTGGTATTACGCTCAAGCACGATACGTTCGTTGACCACCCAATCTTTCAGTTTGTACGCGCCGTTAGTCACGATGTTCGCGGGCTGGGTCCATTTGTCGCCGAATTTCTCGACAACGTTTTTCGGAACCGGGGAGACGGAAGGGTGTACCAACAATTTGTAGAAGTAAGGAACGGGTTCGCTCAGCGTAACTTCAAATGTATTGTCATCAAGCGCCTTTACACCCAGGTCTGAGGTTGGCTTTTTACCGGCGATGATGTCATCGATATTTGCAATGTGACCATATTGCAGGTAGCTGGCGTATGGAGATGCAGTTTTTGGGTCTGCCAGACGCTGCCAGCTATAAACGAAGTCATGTGCCGTAACCGGCGAGCCATCAGACCATTTTGCATCTTTACGTAGATGGAAGGTCCAGACTTTAAAGTCTTTGTTTTCCCACTTTTCAGCAACGCCAGCGCTCGGATGGCCTTCAACGTCAGAGACTAACAGGCCTTCAAACAAATCGCGGCTGACGTTTGATTCCGGCACACCTTCGATTTTGTGCGGGTCAAGTGATTGTACTTCTGAACCATTATTACGAACCAGCGTTTGCTTCTCTGCCAGTTGAACACCTGCAGGAACATCAGCCGCCATGGCTACATTACCTGCAATTAGCGCGGAGAGAATTCCAGCCGCTACGAGACTTTTTTTTGTGATGATGGACATTGTGTTGATACTCCACTCATTATAATTACTGACATTAATGCCAGCCTGTTTTGTCCCCTGAGGGGGCCTGTACAGCGCAGGAGCTTATGGCTGCTGTCAGGCATCGTTTACTGCTTGCTATCACCGACTTTATTTCTACAAGCCGCTCGGATGGCGCCCTTACGTCGATATCGTATACGTCTCCCCTGTCGAGACGTTTGTTTCTTTTGCCGGACGAGATTTTTATTTGAAAATAATTCTCATCTGCGCGTATTCTTATTGCAAATATAGGGCCGGAAAGTACCAAATGGCACATTACGTCGCCAATACAATTTGCAAATTTGTTAACTAATTCTCTTTTATTAGCGCTTTTATCCGCGTAACAAGAACGTCCGAACATGCTTAAAGAAAAAATTAGTCTTTTCAATCAGTCAGATAGATAGTAATTCGTCGTTGTTGTAACATTCGCAATGAGATTGCGCGTTTTTTGCACAAAAAATCAACATTCGATTATTATCTAGCACATTTGTCTGCCTGAGCGACGAAATTACTAATATCATTTCAATTATCTGACAGCAAGCCCCAGAGTATCGTGTGAGGGAAATAACAGTGTTGATGGATGAATTTATCGCCAGATGGCAATGTAACGAAATGTAATTAGTTGAAATTAAAGAACTTATTTAAAGCATGTTGATTTATTATATTTATGGTTTTTTCTGACTTTAGTTATATGATTTGCTGATAATGCTGCGCCTCCAACGCTCTGCGCAGCATTATTTTCACCGCAAGCAAGTTAATGCAGTAAGCCCGGAAATATTCCTTTTACACCTGCAACGATAAATTCAATACCCAGCGCCATCAGCAATAAGCCCATGATACGGGTGATCACGTTAATCCCGGTTTGGCCAAGAAGACGCACCAGCCAGGGGGCGATGCGAAACACGCCCCATGAACAAAAAGCAAAAAGGGCTATCGCGACTGAGAATCCAGCAAGATATTCCACGCTGTGATAGCGCGTCCCCCAGACAATGGTTGAACTGATTGCACCCGGCCCCGCCATTAAAGGTAAGGCTAGCGGCACAACGCCAATACTCTCTCTGATCGCTGTTTCTGATTTCTCCTGCTTATTCTGTTTATCTTCGCCCAGCTTACCGCTGATCATCGACATCGCGATGGTTACTACCAGGATCCCCCCGGCGATACGAAACGAGTCAATCGAAATACCGAACAACTGCAGAATCGCATCCCCCAGAAAAAGCGACGTCCAGAGAATGATGGCAACAGAAAGGTTCGCGGTCAGATTAGTTTTATTCCGCGCCCCGGCAGTTTGATAGCTGGTCATACTGATAAAGACAGGAATAATACCGATGGGGTTTACCAGCGCGAAAAGGCCGATGAAAAACTTAAACCAGGTTGGAAAGTCAAACAGTGTTTGAGTCACAGAGTGCTCCGCAGCAATGCAAGGCAAAGAGTTAAAAAGTACAGAAACAATAAGTCCCTGCTAAATATACGATTATTTGCAGCACAACTCACCCTAAATCCTGTCATATTCCCTACATCCTGGCATGTTATGCATTTGTACTAATTATGATAATGTTAGCTAGCGCCGCCCTTTTATCATTAACATTTGATACAAATGCCCAAAAATAGCCTGCTGAAAGGTGTCAGCTTTGCTGTAACTTGATTTAGATCACGTAATCGGTACTCAGAAGTGAGTACTCTTGGAGACGTCATCAGGGAGTAGAACCATCTGTTTTAATGATGTTTCGTTGAGGCTCTTTCAGTAAATCAGTTAGGTTGGGCATGGCGATAACTACTTGTTTTTCTGTAATTTACGCAACCTGCACCCGGTCTGTCTATACTGTCGTTTCGGACAGCTGGTTTACTAAAAGAGTTTAACATTATCAGGAGAGCATTATGGCTGTTACTAATGTCGCTGAACTTAACGCACTCGTCGAACGTGTGAAGAAAGCCCAGCGTGAATATGCCAACTTTACTCAAGAGCAAGTTGACAAGATCTTCCGCGCCGCCGCCCTGGCTGCCGCTGATGCCCGTATCCCTCTCGCTAAAATGGCTGTTGCCGAATCCGGCATGGGTATTGTCGAAGATAAAGTGATCAAAAACCACTTTGCTTCTGAATATATCTACAACGCCTATAAAGATGAAAAAACCTGCGGTGTCCTTGAGGAAGACGACACTTTCGGTACCATCACTATCGCTGAACCTATTGGTATCATCTGCGGTATCGTTCCGACGACTAACCCAACTTCTACTGCAATCTTCAAGTCGCTGATCAGTCTGAAGACCCGTAACGCTATTATTTTCTCTCCACATCCGCGTGCTAAAGATGCAACAAACAAAGCGGCTGATATCGTTCTGCAGGCTGCTATCGCTGCGGGCGCACCAAAAGATCTGATTGGCTGGATTGACCAACCGTCTGTTGAACTGTCTAACGCGCTGATGCATCACCCTGATATCAACCTGATCCTCGCAACTGGCGGCCCGGGCATGGTGAAAGCAGCGTACAGCTCTGGTAAACCGGCTATCGGCGTAGGCGCAGGCAACACCCCAGTTGTCATTGACGAAACTGCAGATATCAAACGTGCTGTCGCTTCTGTTCTGATGTCCAAAACTTTCGACAACGGCGTTATCTGTGCTTCTGAACAGTCTGTTGTGGTTGTTGATTCTGTTTACGACGCTGTTCGCGAACGTTTTGCGACCCACGGCGGCTACCTGCTGCAAGGTAAAGAGCTGAAAGCTGTTCAGGACATTATCCTGAAAAATGGCGCGCTGAACGCCGCTATCGTTGGGCAACCAGCATACAAAATCGCTGAACTGGCAGGTTTCACTGTTCCGGCAACAACCAAAATTTTGATCGGTGAAGTGACTGTTGTTGACGAAAGCGAACCTTTTGCTCACGAAAAACTGTCTCCGACTCTGGCTATGTACCGTGCTAAAGATTTCGACGATGCGGTAGAAAAAGCAGAGAAACTGGTTGCTATGGGCGGTATCGGTCACACCTCCTGCCTGTATACCGACCAGGATAACCAGCCGGCTCGCGTGCAGAAATTCGGCGCGGAAATGAAAACCGCGCGCATCCTGATCAACACCCCGGCCTCTCAGGGTGGTATCGGTGACCTTTATAACTTCAAACTCGCACCTTCCCTGACACTGGGTTGTGGTTCCTGGGGTGGTAACTCCATCTCTGAAAACGTTGGTCCGAAACACCTGATCAACAAGAAAACCGTTGCTAAGCGAGCTGAAAACATGTTGTGGCACAAACTTCCGAAATCTATCTACTTCCGCCGTGGCTCTCTGCCAATCGCGCTGGATGAAGTGATTACTGATGGTCACAAACGCGCGCTTATCGTGACTGACCGCTTCCTGTTCAACAACGGTTATGCAGACCAGATCACCTCTGTACTGAAAGCTGCTGGCGTCGAAACAGAAGTCTTCTTCGAAGTTGAAGCTGACCCGACGCTGACAATCGTACGTAAAGGTGCAGAGCTGGCGAACTCCTTCAAACCTGACGTGATCATTGCGCTGGGTGGTGGTTCGCCGATGGATGCGGCAAAAATCATGTGGGTAATGTACGAACATCCGGAAACCCATTTCGAAGAACTGGCGCTGCGCTTTATGGATATCCGTAAACGTATCTATAAGTTCCCGAAAATGGGTGTGAAAGCGAAAATGGTCGCTATCACCACCACTTCCGGTACAGGTTCAGAAGTTACGCCGTTCGCTGTTGTAACTGACGATGCTACTGGCCAGAAATATCCGCTGGCGGATTATGCGCTGACCCCGGATATGGCGGTTGTCGACGCGAATCTGGTCATGGACATGCCGAAATCACTGTGTGCGTTCGGTGGCCTGGATGCGGTAACCCATGCGCTGGAAGCGTACGTTTCTGTACTGGCGTCTGAGTTCTCCGATGGTCAGGCTCTGCAGGCTCTGAAATTGCTGAAAGAAAACCTGCCAGCGTCCTACCATGAAGGTTCTAAAAACCCGATTGCACGTGAGCGTGTACATAGTGCCGCTACCATCGCGGGCATCGCGTTTGCGAACGCCTTCCTGGGTGTGTGTCACTCCATGGCGCATAAACTGGGTTCACAGTTCCATATTCCACACGGTCTGGCCAACGCCCTGCTGATCGCGAACGTCATCCGCTATAACGCGAATGACAACCCGACTAAACAGACTGCATTCAGCCAATACGACCGTCCGCAGGCTCGCCGTCGTTACGCAGAAATCGCTGACCATCTGGGTCTGACTTCTGTCGGTGACCGCACTGCCGCGAAAATTGAGAAACTGCTGGCATGGCTGGAAACTATCAAAGCTGAACTGGGTATTCCTAAGTCAATCCGTGAAGCAGGTGTTCAGGAAGCTGACTTCCTTGCTCACGTTGACAAACTGTCCGAAGATGCGTTCGATGACCAGTGTACCGGTGCTAACCCGCGTTACCCGCTGATCTCCGAGCTGAAACAGATCCTGCTGGATACCTACTACGGTCGCGAGTTCAAAGAAGGCGTGGCAGCAGAAGTGAAAGCAGAAGCGGTTAAAACGGATAAAGCAGACAAAAAAGCGAAGAAAACCGCTTAATTGTCCTGTCTGGCATAACCCGCCTGATGGCTGACACCTGTCAGTAAATCAAATGGATCGGTTAAACGATCCGGCGGGTAGAAGATAAAAGCCCCATCAATTTTATGATGGGGCTTTTTTTATATTTGCCGCCCACCCTGGCGTTACCCTGAACTGTGCGGCCTCCTCCGCGCTCCTTTACCCGGTCCTCTGATTCGCCAGAATGACTGTATCAATACCATACCCTTAAGCATAAACGTCCCACAGAACGCGTAGCGTGGCTGATTATGGATATGTGAAACCGCAGATGCTAATACATCTGAGTATGCAGGACACTGCAATAAAGAAGAGATTGTCCGACTGGCGCACTGAAAACCAAACTGCCAGGACGTGTGCTCTGATTGTCGCTGTAACGTCGGATACAGCGTAATTGCGTGACACCACGCGGACAGTGTCCCAGGCGCAGAGTCTGAGGTTTTTATTCTCTGGCCTGGGGGCAGATTCTCGTGCCTGAAATCAATTTGCAGAACACGCAGACGTACAGGAGAGTTACCCTCTTATACGCGCCTGAATAGCAGCCAGAGAGCCTTCTGCAAGCGCCTCTTTATAATGTTTACGGCAAACGGACACATAGCGCTCATTACCGCCAATAACGACTTGCTCGCCCTCATTATATGGACGCCCCGTCTGGTCAAGTCGCAGCACCATACTGGCTTTACGTCCGCAGAAACAGATAGTTTTTAGTTCAACCAGTTTATCTGACCACGCCAGAAGATATTGGCTACCGATAAACAATTCGCCGCGGAAATCTGTTCGTAATCCATAACAGAGCACGGGAATATCAAGTTCATCGACGACATCGGACAACTGATATACCTGCTGGCGGGTTAAAAATTGACTTTCATCAACTAAAACGCAGTGGACAGGCTCGCGCTGGTGCTCAGCATTAATTTCATCTTTAAGGGATGTATTTTGGTTAAAAAGACGCGCCGGCGAGGATAAGCCAATTCGAGAACTTACCTTCCCTGCACCAAAGCGGTCATCAATTTCCGCTGTATAGACCAGAGTCCGCATGCCGCGTTCCTGATAATTGTAGGAAGACTGCAGTAAAGCCGTGGATTTACCGGCATTCATCGCTGAATAGTAGAAATAAAGTTGCGCCATCGCCCGCATGACCCCAATCAAAGTGTGATATTCCTTGTCAGGATTGTATCATATTTTAACGTAGCTCCCGGAATGCCCAATGCACACTTTACTTACCTTCCGTACATGTTTTCATCGATATGCTTCACGCTATTTCCTTTGGCAAGCTGTTGCTGCCAAAGAAACAAACAATAAGCGCACCGCGTCTTACCAGGGGTATAAAAAACAAGAAAATTCAGCGCCAGGCACAAGAAATTATTAATGTTTTATGCAAAACGACGCTGTTGTGAGCCCTAATAAAAAAGGTTGATATTTATCCATCGAAACTATAATTCGCATGAGATTAATCAGTTAAAAATGCCGATTAAACACCTGAGCCGTTCGGGTGATAATGCTTTCAATATGGCTTTTTTGTGCGGTTCTTCAAGAAAAATTTAAGTTAGCGATTTTTAAAAATGAGGTAAATAAAGAGGAAATTTGAATTCCTTACATTCTCACCTATTGCACTACTCAAATTAACGCTCTATTATTAGCTCAACAAACCACCCCAATATAAGTTTGAGATTACTACAATGAGCGAAGCACTTAAAATTCTGAACAACATCCGTACTCTTCGTGCGCAGGCAAGAGAATGCACTCTGGAAACGCTCGAAGAAATGCTGGAAAAATTAGAAGTGGTAGTTAACGAGCGTCGTGAAGAAGAAAGCGCTGCAGCTGCTGAAATCGAAGAACGTACTCGTAAACTGCAACAATATCGCGAAATGCTGATTGCTGATGGTATTGATCCGAATGAACTGCTGAACAGCATGGTCGCAGCTAAAACCGGAACTAAAGCTAAACGCGCTGCTCGTCCGGCTAAATATAGCTACGTTGACGAGAACGGCGAAACTAAAACCTGGACCGGCCAGGGCCGTACTCCGGCAGTAATCAAAAAAGCGATGGACGAACAAGGTAAAAAACTGGAAGACTTCCTGATCCAGGAATAATCCCAAGCCTTTATGAAAAATCCCGCCAATGGCGGGATTTTTTTTAACCACTTTTTTAACCATTGTTGCTAAACATATTGCGTGGGGATGAAGATAAACGTGTATTACTGATGCTATATACTCCCCCACTTTCCCATATCGATATTCCCAATCAGCATAATGATGTTCACGTTCATGGTCAGTCATCCCTGAGATAGCTACTGGCAATAAAAAAGCCGGAGTGATAAGCATCAATCCGGCTTTATTCCCTGCGACTAAAGCAGGTTAGGCTTTAGCGACACCGACCGCGTCTTCCAGCCAGGCTTTAAATTCTTTGCCAAGTACGTTATGGCGAATACCATATTCTACGAAAGCCTGCATATAACCCAGCTTATTGCCGCAATCGTGGCTTTTGCCTTTCATGTGGTAAGCTTCGACGGTCTCTTTCTCGATAAGCATATCGATAGCGTCGGTCAGCTGGATCTCGTCACCTGCTCCCGGAGGCGTTTTAGCCAGTAACGGCCAAATCTCTTCGCTGAGGACGTAACGGCCTACAACAGCAAGGTTAGACGGAGCAACATTCGCTTTCGGTTTTTCTACTACGCCAACCATCGGCACACTGTCACCGGGTTTGAGTTCAGCGCCTTTACAGTCAACAACACCGTATGCAGTCACATCTTCAACAGGCTCAACCATAATCTGGCTGGCACCGGTTTCATCGAAACGCTTAATCATTTCAGCCAGGTTATCCTGTGAAAGATCGGACTCGAATTCGTCCAGAATGACATCCGGCAGAATAACCGCAACGGGCTCGTTACCTACAACCGGATGCGCACACAGCACCGCGTGTCCAAGGCCTTTAGCCAGCCCCTGACGGACCTGCATAATGGTGACGTGCGGCGGGCAAATAGCCTGAACTTCTTCCAGCAGCTGACGTTTCACGCGTTTTTCCAGCATGGCTTCAAGCTCAAAGCTGGTATCGAAGTGGTTTTCGATCGAATTTTTCGACGAATGTGTAACCAGAACAATTTCGGTAATACCCGCAGCTATACATTCATTCACGACATACTGAATTAATGGCTTATCAACCAACGGTAACATTTCTTTAGGAATAGCCTTTGTCGCCGGCAGCATCCTGGTTCCCAATCCCGCAACCGGGATAACTGCTTTAGTCACTCTTGAATTTATGGCAGCCATTGAAAATCTCCTGGTCTGTTCACGCTTTGAGCATGTTCATGAATTAATTCGCATCTGAGTATATCAGTACCAGCGTAATGACCTGGTCTGAAAAGGACGCTATAACGCTTAATTAGGATTAATACGCAAAACTGTGGCGATAGTACCACTCGCCTTAAAAAGGAGGTAAAGCTATCTGCGCAATACGTTGCGATTGCTCATTCCGCAGACAACATTAAACGCAGACGACCACCAGCTCCCCATACCTGACACTGCCAGGCATCGCACCGTTGGCTCAATTGGTTCAGATAAGTATTTCCTAAGGTGCCCAACGGTACACCGTTACTGATTTGAATTTGGTGTTCGCCGGTATTTAATGTGGCATTAAGGCCTGCCGACACTAAAATAAGGTTCTTTAATTCGCTGTGATAATACCCTACCAACAGAGGGAACTGTCCGGGCAAATTTGCCTGACGGAGTAACTGGTTTACCTGTTTAAGTAAACTACCCATCTCGGGAAGTTTTTGATGTTGATGTGACAACTGTTCCTGAAGTAAACCGTTAAACAGCGCACGCAGTAATAATGCAGCCAGAACGCCATTATTCCCTGCCCGCGTCACATCAAGGCAATAAAAGGCCAGATCGCGCGATGATATTGGCGCGATATCAAGCACCAGGCCTGGCTGATCGGCAGAAACTAACTGACGATAATTAACCCGACACCCCGACATTTTCTGCTGAACCGGCGGCTGTAATTCCTGTAAAAGTTTGGCAGCCGCTTGCGGATTTTCTACCAGCGCATCCCAATCCTGAAACAGACGTTCTTCTTCTTCGACACGCGAATTAAACATATTGGGATAGAGACAGGCGAACACGGTCTCTTTAAGACGGTTAAGATCTTTAACTGGCTTAAGTAAAACGTCCTGCACACCTAAACGTAGCGCCTTCGCAATATCTGCCATGTTGTCGGTAGCGGAAATGACGAGCACCGGCATTTGATCGCCTTTATTGCGCAAATGTTCGACAAGCTTAAGACCATTCATTCTCGGCATGGCAATATCGCAAATCATGAGATCAGGGGAGGCATTGTTCAGCTGTTCGAGCGCTGAAACGCCATCATCCGCGACCAGTGTTTCCGCTCCCAGAGATGAGAGCCAGGAATCCAGCAGCGAGCGGAAGACGGGTTCGTCTTCAACGATCAGTATCTGTTTTCCTGCTAACGGCTGCGTCATCTTATCTCCCCTGCCCGACGATAAATAAATAGTGGCATGATCTATCAATAATCGCCTGTCAGAATTTGCTGAACTCGAATAAAAAAAACATACTCAGGCTATTGTCCTTACTAACGGTAGTAGTTCATCAATTTTCTTTTCAACAGCAAGTTGCCCCGCTGCGATTGCTGCCTCTGCCCGATGAAAATCAAGTGTCGAAATTTGTGGACAAATTGGCTGAATTAAAATATCGGGTGGATCGCCGGCCATTCGGTTGCGCTTAAGTCGATTTTCAAGCACCTGAATGGACGTGGACATGATTTCCATGGCTGTAGGTGCAACAACGGTGCGCCGGGCCTTCATTTTACTCAGTCTGTCCCGAAGGCGTTCATGCCAGCGTAAGTCGTCACTCTCTATGCCTTCTTGCGCCTCTTCCATTAACGTTGTCGATACTAAATCCTGCTGCATCAAATGCGCATCATGCTGCAAATCGACCGCAATAACGATATCAGCGCCAAGTGCGCGCGTCAGGGAAACAGGCACCGGATTCACCACTGCGCCATCAACCAGCCAGTAACCATTATGGGCGACGGGCGACATCAGCCCGGGCATGCTGCACGAGGCGCGCACCGCAAGATGAAGATCGCCTTCGGTAAACCATAGCTCCCGCCCGGTGCTGAGGTTGGTTGCTACGGCACCGAATTTCAACTGGCAATCAGTAAACTGCGTATCTGGCAGGACCTGCCGATAGTGGTTAAAAACGCGCTCGCCGCGCAATAATCCACCGCGTCGCCACGATGGATCCATAAGCTTGAGGACGTCCCAGTAACTGAAAGATCGCACCCACGCTTCCAGTTTAGGGAGTTTATTGCAGGCATAAGCGGCGCCCACAAGGGAACCTATTGAGCACCCCGCCACGACGTCAATTTTGATCCCTGCATGTTGCAATGCATTTATCACACCAATGTGTGACCAGCCTCTGGCAGCACCTGATCCCAGCGCCAACCCAATTTTAACCGTTCTCATTACCTGGATTTTTGTCCCCCGGAACGACTGGCGTAGCCACGAAGCTACAGCTCAGTTAACATAACGCTACTCTGGCTTATAGTGCCGTTATTTTTGTACAGGAAGCCGATTTTGTCTCAACTCTGTCCCTGCGGTAGCGCAGTCGAGTATAGCCTATGTTGTCAGCCTTATCTGTCTGGCGCACAGGTTGCGCCAAATCCATCACATCTTATGCGCTCCCGTTACAGCGCATTTGTGATGAAAGATGCCAACTATTTGGTTAGCACCTGGCATCCGGATTGCCATGCCGCCACGTTTCGTCCGGAAATTGAAGCGGGTTTCGACCGTACCCAATGGCTGGGTTTGACGGTGTTCGAACATGCCAGCGGAAAAAACGACACAGAAGGTTACGTCAGTTTTATTGCTCGTTTCAATGAGGATGGCAAAGCGGGAGCAATTATTGAACGTTCCAGATTCTTAAAGGAGAACGGCCGGTGGTATTATATTGACGGCACACGTCCGCAATTTGGCCGTAACGATCCGTGTCCGTGCGGGTCTGGCAAGAAATTCAAAAAGTGCTGCGGGCAATACGCCCAGCGATAACTCATAGCAAACACCATCAACAGGATTTACCCGGCAATGCATTCATTACAACGTAAAGTATTACGCACCATTTGCCCTGACCAGAAAGGTCTGATCGCGCGGATTACCAACATTTGTTACAAACACGAACTCAATATTGTGCAAAACAACGAGTTCGTTGATCACCGTACCGGTCGCTTTTTCATGCGCACTGAGCTGGAAGGTATTTTTAACGACTCTACCCTGCTGGCCGATCTGGACAGCGCGTTGCCGGAAGGTTCTGTTCGTGAACTGAACCCGGCGGGACAGCGTCGCGTGGTGATTCTGGTGACGAAAGAGGCTCATTGTCTTGGCGACTTATTAATGAAAGCCAATTACGGCGGGCTGGATATCGATATTGCAGCCGTGATCGGCAACCATGATACGCTGCGTTCTCTGGTAGAACGTTTTGATATTCCGTTTGAGCTGGTCAGCCATGAAGGACTAACCCGCGAAGAGCATGATGAACTTATGGCGCAAGCCATTGAAGCGCATCAACCGGATTATGTGGTGTTAGCGAAGTATATGCGCGTACTGACGCCGGGTTTTGTCTCCCGTTTTCCCAATAAAATTATCAACATTCACCATTCCTTCCTGCCGGCATTTATCGGGGCGCGTCCTTACCACCAGGCGTATGAGCGCGGGGTAAAAATCATCGGCGCGACGGCACACTACGTAAACGATAATCTGGACGAAGGCCCAATTATCATGCAGGACGTGATTCATGTAGATCACACTTATACTGCCGAAGATATGATGCGTGCGGGTCGCGATGTTGAAAAGAATGTTCTGAGCCGTGCGTTGTATCAGGTACTGGCGCAACGTGTTTTCGTTTACGGTAACAGAACGATTATTCTTTAATCGCTAACGAAATGAATTGATTAGCTTTAATCCGTTACGGATGAAAAGTACGCAAACGATTCAGTTTCGTTGAAGGAAAGCTTTACAGCGGCGCGTCATTTGATATGATGCGCCCCGCTTCCCGTAACGGAGGCCGGCCAGTATAAGCTTTACCCCGTGGTGGGGTTCCCGAGCGGCCAAAGGGAGCAGACTGTAAATCTGCCGTCATCGACTTCGAAGGTTCGAATCCTTCCCCCACCACCATTATTCACCACAGCAATGTGGTAACACCGACAAGTTATGCAGATGTTTGCACTTGCCGGGAAGGGTGAGGAGCAAAGCGACAAATCATCTTCTCCCCTCTTCAAAGCAGTACCCGACAATTTGAATTACCCCTGGTGGGGTTCCCGAGCGGCCAAAGGGAGCAGACTGTAAATCTGCCGTCATCGACTTCGAAGGTTCGAATCCTTCCCCCACCACCATCACTTCATGTAGCACCCAGCCCAGTCAAATCCACACTGTCATAAATTCTTTCGAACAGGGAAGGATGAGAAGCTTCGACTAAGGTTCGATTCGAGCGCAGCGAGAAAGCGTTGCCGCAGGCAACGACCCGAAGGGCGAGGAGCAACGCGACGAGTCATCTTTCCAGCACCACCAACATCATTACACTGGCGGCAAGCGGCGTTTTACCGGCGAGCTTTTCACAATAGAGGTGTTGCACTGGGCGTATTCCGCCAGGCCATCTAATAATGTGTCCAGTTGTTCAATGGAGCGGACCACCAGCCGGATAACAAAACAATCCTCCCCGGTGACCTTATCGCTCTCAATACACTCGGGCATCGCCTGAATGTATTTATCCACCTTCTGTAATAACCCCGGCAATGGGCGAACACGCACCAGTGCCTGCAGGGTATACCCTAACGCTGTCAAATTAACCCGCGCAGCGTATCCTTCAATCACCCCCTTTTCCTCGAGCCGCTTAAGCCTCTCCGCTGTACTGGGTGACGACAGGCCAACACGACCACTCAATACTTTCAGCGACATCCGTGCATCTTCCACCAGACACGCCAGAATGAGTCGATCAATTTCGTCGATAAGGCATTCCATTCTTTTCACCTAATTAATAAACGTTATTCCCGCATTCTACCTTACATCAACCCTGTAAATCCGGCCTGTCATTTTCGACAATAAAGACCACTATTGAGGAGGTGGTTTATGCAAAGCAGGCAAAAAGGCGTCTGGCAGATGAGCCTGGCGATGTTAATTTCCGGTTCCATCGGTGCATTCGTTTTGCTGTCGGGATTACCGGTCACGGAAGTGGTTTTCTGGCGATGCCTGATCGGGGTAATCACCCTGTTTATCTTTATCCGGGCGAGTAAACAGCCCTTTAGTCCATTGACTAAAGTGACGCTGGCATTAGCCATTGCGGGCGGTATTGCCCTGGTCGTCAACTGGTTATTGCTGTTTGCCGCCTATAGCCGTATTTCGATTGGCCTGTCGACTGTGGTCTACAATACGCAGCCGTTCATGCTGGTTTTAATGGGGATGGCGCTGGGCGAGCGGGTCAGTCTGGTGAAATGGGGATGGCTTTTGCTCGCCTTTGTCGGGGTGGTGATTCTGCTCTCCGGTGAGCTTGCATCCGGTCTTTCCGCACAGTGGTTTTCTGGTATCGTACTGGCCCTGAGCGCTGCTTTTTGTTACGCGCTGACTGCTATCATCACCCGTAAACTTACCGGGATCGCACCGCAGCATATTGCCTTTATCCAGGTGTTAACCGGGGTAATTCTCCTGCTACCACTGGCCCGCATACCCACCGTTTCCACGGACTTTCCGTGGCTGATTTTGCTCACGCTCGGAATTGTACACACCGGCGTGATGTACCAGTTACTCTACAGCGCTATTCAGAAATTGCCGACCCCCGTCACAGGTTCGCTCTCCTTTATATACCCCATCGTCGCGATTGTGGTTGATAAACTGGTTTTTGGCCATACGCTCAACGCTACTCAGCTGGCGGGCGGGGTATTGATTCTGTTTGCTGCCGCAGGTAATAACCTGGGCTGGGGGGAGAAAAAACCCCGCGAATGCGGGGCTGAAATCAGAATGCGGAGTTAGCGGCGCGCGCGGACAATCTGGTATTTGCGCGTCAGATATTCAACTGGCGCGCTCCAGATATGCACCAGCCGCGAGAACGGGAACAGCACAAACAGCGTCATCCCCAGCACCAGATGGAGACGATAGATGAATGCCACCCCGTCAAGGTGTGCAGAGGCCCCGCCGTGAAAAGTCACCACGGCCTGCGCCCAGCCCACCAGTTTCATCATTTCGCTGCCATCCATATGCTGCGCGGAGAAGGGGATCGTCAGCAGCCCCAACGCACACTGCACCATCAGCAATGTCATGATCAGAATATCGGCTGCCGTCGAGGTCGCGCGAATACGCGGATTGAAGAGCCGACGTTTCAGCAGCATGATACCGCCCACCAGGCACATCACACCGCTGGCCCCGCCGCCAATCATCGCCATTTTTTGTTTCACCTCAAGTGGCAGGAATGATTCGTACATCCAGTGCGGTGTCAGCATCCCCAGAAAGTGCCCGGCAAAAATGCCCAGGATCCCAAGATGAAACAGGTTCGACCAAATCACCATACCTTTGCGATCGAGCATTTGGCTTGAGCCGGCGCGCCAGCTGTACTGGCCGTAATCATAGCGCAGCCAGCTCCCCATCAGAAAAATCGTCCCGGCAATATACGGGTACATATCAAAGAAGAACATATTCAGGAAGTGCATTATTGCTGTCCTCCGGTTGTGATATTCAGATACTGCGGTGCGACAGCGCCAGCAAAGCGACGTTGATGTGCAGTAATGTCAGATTCGCCACACCCCTGTTCGGCAAAGAATTTCACCTGCTCTTCTTCCCAGACGGCGTCCAGCGCCTGCGGGGTATCATCACGCGCTTCATCGGCGATTTTTTCTGCCACTTTCTGTTGATCGATAGCGGTATTCGCCAGTTCAATAAGTGGGGTAAACAGCATCGCATAGTGACTTTCGCGCTGTTGTAGTCGTGCGCTCAGCAGCGCCAGAATCGGCGCAATATCCTGCAATCCGCCCAACGCCTCTGCCGGTGACAGTTGCGCCAGATACTCCAGATAAAGCGGCAGATGATCCGGTAACTCACGGCTATCAAGCTCAAGCCCTTGCCGGGCGTATTGCGCCAGCAGATCGACCATCGCCTGACCGCGGTCGCGGGATTCGCCATGGACATGCTCGAACAATAGCAATGAAGTCGCACGACCACGATCAAACAGCTCGCTGTAGCTTGCCTGGGCATCCAGCAGATCCTGGGAGGTCAATTGTTGCAGAAATTCGATAACCCCTTGCGACTGAGACGCCGTGAAGTGCGTTGATGATTGCAGTGCCTCCATCAGCTCCTGCTTATGCTGCCACAGGGCAGCATCCGGGTATTCCAGCAGGCGGGAAATAACGACCAGTTCAATCATAGGTGCGGCTCCGTTTTTACCGACACATCAATGGCATCGATTCGGCGGCTGTTGAACAGGTTGAATTTACTGTCTGAACCGTGGCAGCCGTCGCCAAAGGTAAAGCCGCAACCGCTCTTCTCAGGAAATGCTTCGCGCGCCAGTTCGCGATGGCTGCTCGGTACTACGAAGCGATCTTCGTAGTTGGCGATGGCCAGATAGCGGTACATCTCCTGCGCCTGCGCTTCGCTCAGCCCCACCTCTTCCAGCGCGCGGGTATCGACGACGCCGTCGACGGTTTCCGCACGTTTGTAGTGGCGCATTGCCAGCATACGCTTGAGTGCCAGCAGTACCGGTCCGGTGTCCCCTGCGGTCAACAGGTTCGCCAGGTACTGTACCGGAATACGCAGGCTGTCCACGTCTGGCAGAATACCGTTGCGGCCCAGCTCACCCGCATCTGCCGCAGACTGAATCGGTGACAGTGGCGGCACGTACCAGACCATTGGCAGAGTGCGATATTCCGGGTGCAGCGGTAGCGCCAGCTTCCAGTCCATCGCCATTTTATAAACCGGCGACTTTTGGGCGGCGTCGATAACACTCAGTGGAATGCCGTCATTTATCGCCTGCGCAATAACTTTCGGATCGTTCGGGTCAAGGAACACATCCAGCTGGCGCTGATAGAGGTCTTTCTCGTTTTCTGTGCTGGCCGCGTTTTCAATCGCGTCCGCGTCGTATAGCAACACGCCGAGATAGCGGATACGGCCCACGCAGGTTTCGGAGCACACTGTCGGCATCCCGGATTCAATACGCGGGTAGCAGAAGATGCATTTCTCGGATTTTCCGCTTTTCCAGTTGAAGTAGATCTTCTTGTACGGGCAGCCAGTGATGCACATACGCCAGCCGCGGCATTTATCCTGATCGATCAGCACAATGCCGTCTTCTTCGCGCTTGTAAATCGCCCCGCTCGGACAGGTCGCCACACAGGCCGGGTTAAGGCAATGTTCACACAGGCGCGGCAAATACATCATGAAGGTGTTTTCAAACTGGCCGTACATCGCCTTCTGGATGTTTTCGAAGTTTTTGTCTTTTGATAACTTCGCAAACTCGCCGCCCAGGTCATCCTCCCAGTTTGGCCCACGGGTGATCTTATCCATCCGTTGGCCGGTAATCAGCGAGCGCGGGCGGGCGATGGGCTGGTGTTTGCTGTCAGCCGGCGCGGTATGGAGCGTCTGGTAGTCATAATCAAATGGCTCGTAATAATCATCGATGGCCGGCAGATGCGGATTGGCAAAGATTTTTCCCAGCAGCATCGGACGGTTACCCATCCTCGGCTGCAGCTTACCGTTAACTTTACGGATCCAGCCGCCCTTCCATTTTTCCTGATCTTCCCAGTTAGTCGGGAAACCGACGCCTGGTTTACTTTCCACGTTGTTAAACCACGCGTACTCCATCCCTTCGCGGCTGGTCCAGACGTTTTTACAGGTGACTGAGCAGGTATGACAGCCGATGCACTTATCCAGATTCAGCACCATGCCGACTTGTGAACGAATTTTCATTTTACGCTCTCCTGTACCTGGTCATTACCTTCGCCATCTAACCAGTTAATGTTTTTCATCTTACGCACCACCACAAACTCATCACGGTTGGAGCCGACCGTCCCGTAGTAGTTAAAGCCCCAGGACAGCTGCGCATAACCGCCGATCATATGGGTAGGTTTCGGCGTAATGCGGGTCACCGAGTTATGGATACCGCCACGCTGACCAGTGATTTCTGAGCCAGGAATGTTCACGATACGTTCCTGAGCGTGGTACATCATGGTCATCCCGGCGGGAACGCGCTGGCTGACCACTGCGCGCGCGGTCAGGGCACCGTTGCAGTTAAAGACTTCGATCCAGTCGTTATCTTCGATCCCCAGCTCTTTGGCATCCGTCTCACTCATCCAGACAATCGGACCGCCGCGCCCTAAGGTCAGCATCAGCAAATTGTCGCTGTAGGTGGAGTGAATCCCCCATTTCTGGTGCGGCGTCAGGAAATTGAGCGCTTTTTCCGGATTGCCGTTGGACTTCTCGCCCATCACCTCTTTCACTGAACGGGTGTCAATGGGCGGACGATACACCAGCAAACTTTCACCAAAGTCACGCATCCACTGATGGTCCTGATACAGCTGCTGGCGACCGGAGAGCGTACGCCATGGAATGAGTTCATGAACGTTGGTATAGCCCGCGTTATAAGAGACATGCTCATCTTCAAGGCCGGACCAGGTCGGGCTGGAGATAATTTTGCGTGGCTGCGCCTGGATATCGCGGAAGCGGATTTTTTCCTCTTCTTTATTCGTTGCCAGGTGCGTATGGTCGCGACCGGTAAATTCACTGAGCGCCGCCCAGGCTTTTACCGCCACATGGCCGTTGGTTTCCGGCGCCAGAGTCAGGATCATCTCTGCCGCATCGATCGCCGTGTTTAGCATTGGCTGGCCTTTCGCCGGGCCATCTGCTTTGGTGTAGTTGAGCTTACGCAGCAGATCCATTTCGCTCTGGGTGTTCCAGGCAATGCCTTTACCGCCGTTGCCGATTTTCTCCATCAATGGGCCGATAGAGGTAAAGCGTTCGTAAGTCGCCGGATAATCACGCTCAACCGGAATCAGGTGCGGTGCAGTTTTACCGGGGATCAGGTCGCATTCGCCTTTTTTCCAGTCCTTCACCTCCAGCGGCTGCGCCAGTTCAGCGGCAGAGTCATGCAGAATTGGCAACGTCACCAGATCGGTCTCTTTACCGAGATGCCCCACGCAGACTTCGGAGAATTTTTTGGCGATCGCTTTATAAATCTCCCAGTCGCTTTTTGACTCCCAGGCCGGATCAACGGCCGCAGACAACGGATGAATAAACGGATGCATATCCGAGGTATTCATGTCGTCTTTCTCATACCAGGTTGCGGTCGGCAGCACGATGTCAGAATAGAGACAGGTACTGGACAGACGGAAGTCCAGCGTCACCACCAGATCCAGCTTGCCGTCGAGACCGTTATCTTTCCATTCCACCTCTTCCGGCTTCACGCCGCCCTGCTTACCGAGATCTTTACCCTGAATACCGTTTTCCGTACCCAACAGGTACTTGAGCATGTACTCATGGCCTTTACCGGAGGAGCCCAGCAGATTTGAACGCCAGATAAAAAGGTTACGCGGGTGGTTTTTGCCATTTTCGGGCTGCTCCGCCGCAAAATGCAGGGAGCCCTCTTTCAGGGATTTCACGGTGTAATCCACCGCCGACATACCTGCTTTTTTCGCCTCTTCGGCAATACGCAGCGGGTTGGTGCCCAGCTGCGGCGCCGATGGCAACCACCCCATCCGCTCAGCACGGACGTTGAAATCGATAAGGCTGCCGGTGTAGCGTGATTTATCGGCCAGCGGAGACAGTAACTCCTGCGCGGTAACGGTTTCATAGCGCCACTGGCTGGAGTGGTTATAGAAGTAAGAGGTACTGTTCATATGACGCGCCGGACGCTGCCAGTCGAGAGCAAACGCCAGCGGCTGCCAGCCGGTTTGCGGGCGCAATTTTTCCTGGCCAACATAGTGTGCCCAGCCGCCGCCGCTTTGACCGATACAACCGCAGAAGATCAGCATATTGATGATGCCACGGTAGTTCATATCGAGGTGATACCAGTGGTTCATCCCTGCCCCGATAATGATCATCGAGCGGCCATGGGTCTTGTTGGCGTTATCAGCGAATTCGCGGGCGATACGGATAATATTGGCGCGGGAAACGCCGGTGATTTTTTCAGCCCAGGCCGGAGTATAGGCTTTGATATCGTTGTAGTCTGTGGCGCAGTTTTCATCATTAAGACCGCGCTCCAGGCCATAGTTTGCCAGAGTCAGGTCATAAACCGTGGTCACCAGTGCGCTGCTGCCATCGGCCAGTTGCAGACGTTTAACCGGCAGTTTATGCAGCAGAACGTTTTCCAGCTCAACCTTGCTAAAGTGCCCGGTACCTTCGCCGCCAAAATAGGGGAAGCCAACGTCTGCAATCTCATCCTGGCGACCCAGCAGGCTAAGTTGCAGCTGCGTCTCAACACCGGTAGTGCCGTCACGCTGTTCAAGGTTCCATTTGCCCTTCTCGCCCCAGCGGAAACCGATCGAACCGTTCGGTGCCACCATGTCGCCGTTATCAGCGAAGGCGACGGTTTTCCACTGCGGGTTATTCTCCTGCCCCAGTGCATCCACGAGATCAGATGCACGCAGCATACGGCCTGCGGCGTAGTATCCTTCACGCGGTTCCAGCATCACCAGCATTGGCATGTCGGTATAACGACGCACATAATCGGTAAAGTACTGGCTCGGATTATCCAGGTGGAACTCACGTAGCATTACGTGGCCCATCGCCAGCGCCATTGCCGCATCGGTGCCCTGCTTCGGCGCCAGCCACAGGTCGCACAGCTTGGCGATTTCGGCATAATCCGGGGTTACGGCAACGGTCTTGGTGCCTTTGTAGCGGACTTCGGTAAAGAAATGGGCATCCGGGGTACGGGTCTGCGGCACGTTGGAGCCCCAGGCGATAATATAACTGGAGTTATACCAGTCAGCGGACTCCGGTACATCGGTCTGCTCGCCCCAGGTCTGCGGCGAGGCCGGCGGCAGGTCGCAATACCAGTCGTAGAAGCTCAGGCAGGTGCCGCCTATCAGCGACAAGTAACGTGCCCCGGAAGCATAGGAGACCATCGACATAGCCGGAATTGGCGAGAAGCCCGCTACGCGGTCCGGGCCGTACGTTTTTACGGTATAGACGTTAGAAGCGGCAATAAGCTCATTCACTTCCTGCCATGAGGAACGGACAAAACCACCGCGTCCGCGCGCCTGTTTAAAACTTTTGGCTTTCTCTGCATCTTCAATGATCGAGGCCCAGGCATTCACCGGGTCCGGGTGCTGCACTTTCGCTTCGCGCCATATTTTCATAAGGCGTTTGCGCATCAGCGGATATTTAAGGCGATTTGCGCTGTAAAGGTACCAGGAGTAACTGGCACCGCGTGGGCAGCCGCGTGGCTCATGGTCAGGCATATCCGGGCGTGTACGCGGATAGTCTGTCTGCTGGGTTTCCCAGGTGACGAGACCGTTTTTGACATAAATCTTCCAGCTGCAAGACCCGGTGCAGTTTACACCGTGAGTAGAACGCACGATCTTGTCGTGCTGCCAGCGTTGGCGGTATCCATCCTCCCAGTCCCGGTTTGTTTCGAGAAGCTGGCCGTGCCCATCGGCAAAGGTTTCGCCCTTCTGTCTGAAGTAGCGAAATCGGTCCAGGAATTTACTCATCGGGTTTCTCCTGTATGGAGCCTGACGGCTCTCTGATAAATCGACATTGCGCAAATTAGGGGTTACAGCATTTGCGGCGAAAGTAACGCTCTGAAAGGGGGGAAGAATTGATGGCGATCAAGCCGTAACGGCTTCATCACGGGAGCAAAATCATTTTCTACCTCTAAAATGGTAGAATATTTTTAAACATAATTTATTGATAAATAAGCAAATAAATTGAATTAAACGACGAAGAGCGTCAAAAAATACGCTAAGCAGGTATTAAGGAGTATATCCCCCTGTAGACGAGGCTTTTTCGCTGTGGTTAGTGAAAATACCGATAAGTATGTTGTAACTAAATGAAGACAAAAAAAGCGCGGGCCAGGCCCGCGCACAAGGATAATCAACATTTACCTAGTTTTTATTAGAATTCCGTCCGTAGATAGCCCAGGTGATCACCACACAGGCGATGTAAAACACCAGGAAGACTTTCATCGCGCCTGCCGGGGAGCCGGTGAGTGCCAGTGAAGTACCGAAGGCTTTCGGGATAAAGAAGCCGCCAATAGCCCCAATCGCTGAAATAAAGCCCAGCGCGGCAGCGGTTTCGGTTGCCGCCTCGCGCAATGCCATTGATTCACTGCCGCCGGATTTTTTCACGCGTTCCAGCGTCATCTTGCGGAAATTGACTGAGATCATCTGGAAGGTGGAACCACTGCCCAGCCCGGCCGTCAGGAACAGCATCAGGAAGACGCCAAAGAAGGCGATAAAATTCCCGCCTGCGCCATTCGAAGGCAGCGTCAGGAAAAGTAAGGCGCTAAAAATAGCCATCAGGATGAAGTTCACCAGCGTCACGCGTGTCCCGCCCAGGCGATCCGACAGTGCTCCACCAGCAGAACGGGCAAGCGCACCGATGAGTGGACCAAAGAAGGCGTAATGCATAATGACCACGTCCGGAAACTGGGTCTTCGACAACATAGCGAAACCGGCTGAAAATCCGATAAACGAACCAAAAGTTGCCAGATAGAGAAAGCTCATGATCCACATGTGCTTACGCTTTAACACAGGCAGCTGTGCTTTCAGTGACGCTTTCGATGCGGTCAGTTCGTTCATGCCAAACCAGGCGGCCAGGGTAAAGAGTGCCAGCAACGGTACCCATACCCATGCGGCATTGGCCAGGAAGATCATACTGCCATCAGGCTGTGCCACGCCCGTTGCGCCGAATACGGCAAACATCGAAAACGAAATCGCCAGCGGTGCCAGAAGCTGCATCACGCTCACGCCCAGGTTGCCAAAGCCGCCGTTAATCCCTAACGCGCTCCCCTGCTTCTCTTTTGGAAAGAAGAAGCTGATGTTCGCCATGCTGGAAGCAAAGTTCGCCCCGGCAAAGCCACACAACAGCGCGATGACAATGAATGTACTGAATGGGGTTGAGGTATCTTCAACCGCGAAACCCAGCCAGAGGCATGGGATTATCAGAATACCGGTACTGAATGCGGTCCAGCGACGGCCACCGAATACCGGGACCATAAAAGAGTATGGTACGCGCAGCAGTGCGCCCGAAACCGACGGTAAGGCTGTCAGCATAAAGAGCTGGTCGGTCGAAAACTGAAAGCCGACTTTGTTCAGGTTTACGGCAACAGCACTAAATAACATCCACACACAGAACGCCAGTAACAGACACGGGACAGAAATCCACAAGTTACGACTGGCGACGTGGTGGCCCTGGCGTTGCCAGAAAAGCGGATCGTCCGGACGCCAGTCGTTAATAACTCGGCCTGACACCCTTTGGGGGGTAGAAGAGTGGCTCATAGACACCTCTGGTTATTGATTTGACGAGGCCACATTAGTTTTTACAGCGCAAGGTAAGTTGATATAAATCAAAGGAAAAGTCTGCATAACACCGGACAAAAAGCGACCATGCTCATTAGTGAGTAGCTCCCTTTTCTAAAAAAAGTGTGGTTTTTCACCGCCCTGTAGCATTGTGAAAAAGCCCCTCTCCTTTTATGGATAAAGGCAACGATAAAGGGGTACTTCTTTATGAGTATGGGTATACCTCAGGGTATGGCGGACAATGTCGACCACTCTTTGTTTCTGCGCGCCGGAGTCTTGCCATCTATGCTTAAACGCCTCTTTACACCGCTCTCACTGGTCAACCAGGTCGCGTTGACAATGCTGCTGTCCACGGTTATCGGCGTGGCGGGCATGGCGGTTTCCGGCTGGCTGGTGCTTGGCGTTCAGGGCAGCGCCCACGCCATTAACAAAGCGGGATCGCTGCGCATGCAAAGTTATCGTCTGCTGGCGAGCGTGCCGCTGCGCCCGGCAGATGATGCCTTACTCCAGGAGATGGAGCAGACGGCATTCAGTTCTGAACTGGCCGATGTTGCCGAACGTGACGGACAGCAACAGCAGTTACAGGCGTTACAGTATTTCTGGCGCAACGACGTCGCTCCGGCCCTTAAAGAGGCTCAGGAACCGCAGGCCGTCACCGATAAGATTGCTACCTATGTTAATCGGATCGATACGCTGGTTACCGCCTTCGATCACAGCACCGAACAGCGCATGGCTCGCGTCGTGATCCTGCATCGGGTGATGGCCATCTTGCTGGGTTTACTGCTTCTCTTCACCGTCGTCTGGCTTCGTGCCCGCCTGCTCCAGCCATGGGAACAGCTACTGAAAATGGCCCAGGCGGTCAGTCAGCGTAACTTCACCCGACGGGCACAAATCAACGGACGCAATGAGATGGCGACCCTGGGGACAGCGCTGAATAATATGTCGGAAGAGCTGGCGGAAAGTTACGCCGTCCTTGAACAGCGCGTTCAGGAAAAAACCGCCGGGCTTGAGCAAAAAAACCAGATTCTCTCTTTTCTGTGGCAGGCCAACCATCGCCTGTATTCGCGCATTCCGCTGTGCGAACGGCTATCACCGGTACTTCACGGCTTGCAAAATCTGACGTTGCTGCATGATATCGAGTTGCGCGTTTACGACATGGAAGATGAGAAAAACCATCAGGAATTCACCTGCCACTCGGATATCTCCTGTGATGATCGGGGGTGCTATTTATGTCCGCGCGACATCCACCCCACCCCGGCTGGCGGCAGTTCAACACTGAAATGGCGTCTGGCGGATAACCATACGCAGTATGGTTTGCTGCTGGCGCAACTGCCCAACGGCAGGCATCTTAACCATGATCAGCAACAACTTGTCGATACGCTTGTTGAGCAGTTAACCGCGACCCTGGCGCTGGACCGCCACCAGGAACACCTGCAGCAGATGATGGTGATGGAAGAGCGTGCCACCATCGCCCGGGAACTGCATGACTCCATCGCACAGTCACTCTCCTGTATGAAGATGCAGGTCAGTTGTTTACAGATGCAGGGCGGCAGCCTGCCTGAGACCAGCCAGCAGTTGCTGGGGCAAATACGCACCGAACTTAATACCTCATGGGCGCAGTTGCGTGAGCTATTGACGACATTCCGCTTACAATTAACAGAGCCCGGACTGCGTCCGGCACTGGAATCCAGTTGCCAGGAATACAGCGCGCGCTTTGGTTTCAGGGTCCAACTGGATTATCAACTCCCTGCGCGTCTCGTGCCTTCGCACCAGGCAATCCATCTGTTGCAGATTGCCCGCGAAGCATTAAGCAATTCGCTAAAGCATTCTGGCGCGACTGAGGTCATCGTCTCGGTCGTCCAACAGGAAAAACGAGTAATATTGCAGGTTCGCGACAACGGCTGTGGCGTGCCGGAAAACGCAGCGCGAACTAACCATTATGGCTTGATTATCATGCGCGACCGCGCGCAAAGCTTACGTGGCGATTGCCAGGTGCGACGGCGTGAGTCCGGCGGCACCGATGTGACCGTGACGTTTATTCCCGAAAATCTTCTCTCATCTGTACAAGGAGATAATTATGACTAACCAGGAACCGGCTACCATTTTGCTCATCGACGATCACCCGATGTTGCGTACCGGCGTCAGGCAACTTATCAGTATGTCGCCTGAGATCACCGTTGTCGGCGAAGCCAGTAATGGCGAACAGGGTATCGAGCTGGCAGAGGAACTGGACCCGGACCTGATACTGTTAGACCTGAATATGCCTGGGATGAACGGCCTTGAAACGCTGGATAAACTGCGGGAGAAAACGCTGTCGGGTCGCGTGGTAGTATTCAGCGTCTCGAATCACGAAGAAGATGTTGTCACGGCCCTTAAACGCGGTGCCGATGGTTATCTGCTCAAAGATATGGAGCCGGAAGATTTACTCAAAGCCCTCCAGCAGGCTGCGGCGGGCGAGATGGTTCTGAGCGAAGCGTTAACCCCCGTGCTCGCGGCCAGCCTGCGCGCTAACCGGGCAACCTCCGACCGTGACATCAGCCAGTTAACTCCGCGCGAACGCGACATCCTTAAGCTCATCGCGCAGGGTCTGCCCAATAAAATGATCGCCCGTCGTCTGGATATCACCGAAAGCACGGTAAAAGTGCACGTAAAACATATGCTGAAAAAAATGCGCCTTAAATCCCGCGTGGAAGCTGCGGTCTGGGTCCATCAGGAACGCATTTTTTAATTTTCAGGCGCCATCAGATCCCAGCCCGGTGCGGCATCGGAGGTGTCAACCAGCGGTGCCGTCAGTGTCAGCACAATCTCATTGGACGAGACGCGCTGACCCTTTTCATCTTCGGCAATAACCGCCAGATGCCACTCGTTAGTTGCCCCTTCGCTGTTATCCCATTTCGGCATAATAATCGACCAGCCGTCCGTACTACCGGAACGCGCGGGCGGCGTGAGGCTAAGCTGTTGGGTATCCCCCTGCCAGCGTAACTCACGAATTCCGTGCGTACTGCGAATATCGAGTTTCAGAGGCACCGTTTCGCCTGGCTGCAGATCCCAGGGCGGTGTGGCGAGGAATACTGAAAGCGTCTTACGCTGACGGTATTCAAAGACCGGAAGCGTATCCCGCACCGGATTATCATAACGGCTGCCGCGCAAAGACGGCTCTTCTCCCAGTTGGCTGGCGGAAAGTTGTTTCCACAGAGGAACACCAAACCGATAATTCAGTTTTAAACCTAAATCGTTCTGACTTTCGCCGTTTTCCCCCTGTTTATGGTGCGCCGAGAACGTAACCAGGGGAACCGGCGTATAATCAAGCCCCACTTTTACCGCCAGCGGATTACGATAACCGGTTCCGGAGTCGAATAGATCCACGCTCTCACCAAAGTATTGTTCCAGACTGACGCTGGTATCAAGCTGCTGCCAGAAAGGTAAACGCGCCTGAGCGGTAATGTCATAGCCGCGAGCCATACGTTGCTGGAGTGTTGCCGAGCGATATGTCCAGTCGCTGAGCGGCTGATAGTAGTTGGCAGAAAAACGCAGCGATTGCCCCCATACTTCCGCCCCCAGACCTGTGCGGGCAAGGTTTTCATCGATCAGATTGTCATAGAAGGTGTTATAGCCCAGCAGCCAGTCACCGGTAATCCAGCGCTGTCCGATACCCACGTTACCTACCAGGCCGTCGTCCTGTTGTGTCAGGCCAAGCTGACTCCAGCTAAGGTAACGGGAAGTATCCTGTAAAGGGATAAACCAGTCGCCATGGCTACCGTTGAAGCCCCCGTCGTCATCAACTTTGACATCTATAGTCGCTCTGCCCCATGGCGACAGCCAGGACTCCACCTGCTGGTTTACCTCATCGCTCACCACATCACGCAGTTGACCAAAAGCGAACTGGCGCGCCTGCGCCCCCGCATCCAGCCCGTTGTCTGTCATGCTGGCTTCGCCAAAGGCTTTAGCCATTTCGGCCAGGTGTTTTTCACTGTTGCCTTTATCCGGAGCCATACCGAGATCGGGCAACGTATCACCATCATTATCAAACGGATGTTGAGCCTGCTGAACATACCAGGACTGCGGGGAGGTCTGTAAACCACTAACCGCACTTCCCGCCAGCGGCAAGAATAAAAGCAGTATTGGGGAAGAGGAAAACCAGTGCATCACGTTTGTAGGGGGTCGCTCCAGGCTGGAAATGATCGCCAGTCGTTCAGGTTAGCGGCTTTGGACGCCAATTTCAGCTTTTGCGGAAATTTCAGGAAAATCCTTATCCCCCCGCCTCGCCGGACTACATTTAAATAATCGCTGACAAATGAGAAAAAACGAATGACTCAGACACTAAGATGGGCAGTGTGCAGTTCTCTGTTGTTCTGTGCCGTGTCGGCCAGCGCAACCGACATTTTCCAGCTGCAATCTCCGGCCTTCGGTGATAACGCGCTGATGGAAAAAAAATATGCGGGCAACGCCAGCAGCAATCCTAACTGCACAGGAGAGAATGTTTCACCGGCGCTGGTGTGGAATAATCCGCCAGCTAAAACGCAGAGTTTCGCTCTGGTGGTGCATGACCCGGAAGGCGCGATGGGACTTGGCGTGACCCATCTGGTGGCCTATAACATTCCCCCTTCTGGCACCGGTTTTGCCGAAAATGATCTGCGTGACGCAAAAGGCTATACCGGCGGTAAAAATACCCCCGGTACCCTGCAATGGTATGGCCCTTGCCCACCTCCGGGTAGCGGCGCGCACCATTATACTTTCACCCTGATTGCCACCAGCCTCGCACCGGATCTCCCCAAAGGGTTAACCCGGGAAGAACTGTTTGCCAAACTCAAAGGCCACACCCTGGGCGCGGCGGGGCTCATTGGCCGCTTCGGACAGTAGCGCTTTTAATTCGGGCAGACAGGAGCCGCAGTTCGTGCCGCAGCGCAGGGCGTTTCCCAGCGCTGCGGTGCTGTCACAGCCTGCGGCAATAGCGGCGTGAATCGCATTTTCCCCCACACTGTAGCAACTACAGACCGTGCGCCCTGGTGCGGGTGAGCAGGATGGCGACTGCCCTGCCAGCAGGTTATGTCGCGCTTGCGCCGTTGCTGGCGCGGTGATAAATGCCTGCGAAATGACGTCATGCGCAATAACAGGAAGCCGCGTATCGCTCCACCACCCCAGCATTAATTGCCCGTTATCCCAGGCCAGCAGATTTCTCACCGTACCAGCGCGGACAGTCTGCATCTCCCATCCTTTCGTCTGACACCAGGTCGTCAGCCAGGCCACGGCATCACCACTGCCCGCCAGCGTAAAATGGAAAGCGCCGTCCGTCGCTTTGCGTACCCAATAGAGATCAGCGGGTAGTTCCGGCATTTCACGCGCATATAATTCGCCTTGCCAGCCAGGCTGCCAGGCTGCTATGCGCACCGCCGTTTGTTTGCTTTCCGGCTGCCCGGAATGCGGATCGCAAACAGGGGCCACCAGCACGTTAACCTTTCCCTGACGGGCAAAGCAGTGGTTCCAGTGCATCGGGGTGAAGAGTTCGCCTTCGCGCTGCCCGTGGTGAATACGCGCCCGAGCCACCATAACGCCACGGGGAGAGCTAATATGCACAAGATCCCCCTCACACAGCGAAAAACGGGCAGCATCAGCCGGGGAAATCTCGACCACAGGTTCAGCGATATGCTGCATCAACCGTGCAACCGTACCGGTACGGGTCATCGTATGCCACTGGTCGCGGATCCGCCCGCTATTGAGCAAGAGCGGATAGAGCGTCGTCGGTTGCGCCATCGCGCGCACGGGCGATACAGGTACGGTGCGCAGATGCCCGGAAGATCGCCAGCCACGGCGTAACGCTTCCGGGGTAACGCTCCACTGGTGTGGTTCCAGCCTGTCCCACTCCTCAAGGGTTAACCGGGCAAGCTCGCTGATATCAAACGCCCGCATGCCGTTGTTTTCAAAACCGGAGAGCGCCGCGTGCTCTGAGAAAATCTCATGGGGGTGTTGCCAGGCAAACGCGGGGCCGAAACCGAGTCGTTGCGCGATCTGCGCGATTATCCACCAGTCAGCTTTTGCCTCGCCTGGCGGGGGTAAAAAGGCCCGCTGGCGAGAGATACGTCGCTCAGAATTGGTCACCGTGCCATTTTTCTCTCCCCATGCCAGCGCCGGGAAACGGATGTGGGCATAGCGGCTGGTATCGGTGTCGGCTACCACCTCAGAGACAATCACCAGCGGACAGGCCGCCAGTGCGGCGCATACCGCATGGCTGTCCGGCAGCGAGACTGCCGGATTGGTGCCCATTATCCACACCGCTTTCACCTCGCCGCGCCCGATGGCTGCAAACAGGTCCACTGCCATCAATCCCGGCGTTTGTGCCAGTCGCTCCGTCCCCCAGAAACGCGCCACTCTGGCAAGGTCCGCCGCCTCAAAATTCATGTGCGCCGCCAGTTGGGTCGCAAGGCCCCCCACTTCACGCCCCCCCATAGCATTCGGTTGTCCGGTCAGGGAAAACGGGCCGCAGCCTGGACGGGCAAATTTACCGCTGGCGAGATGCACATTAATGATGGCATTACACTTATCGCTGCCACTTGATGACTGGTTAATTCCCATGGTGAACAGCGTCATCGCCCGTGGCGCGGTGATAAACCAGTCATAAAATGTTGTGACAACGTCACGTGGCAGCGCGCAAAATGTCGCTACCACTTCTGGTGGCCACTCATGCGCGGCGGCCAGCGCCGCGTCACCCTCCTCGAAATCAACCAGGGAACCAGTACCCGCAGCGATCATATTTAACAGACCGACAAACAGCGCTGTGTCACTCCCCGGTGCAAGCGGCAGATGGAGGTCGGCAATCGCGCAGGTGGCAGTGACGCGCGGGTCGATAACCACCACTTTCAGCGCCGGGTTATCATGCTTTGCCTGCACAATTCGCTGATAGAGCACTGGATGGGTCCAGGCGGCATTTGACCCCACCAGCACCAGCAGGTCACTCTTTTCAATATCTTCATAGCTGCACGGCACGACATCAGCGCCAAAGGCGCGCTTGTAACCCGTGACGGCAGAGGACATACACAACCGTGAGTTGGTGTCGATATTTGCCGCACCAATAAAGCCTTTCATTAGCTTATTAGCGGCATAATAGTCCTCGGTCAGCAGTTGTCCGGATGCATAAAACGCCACAGCCTGCGGGCCAAATTCGCTGATAATGGCATTCAGGCGCTCCCCGGCAGTATCCAGCGCCGTCTGCCAGCTTACCGTCTGATCATCGACCTGCGGGGCCAGCAGCCGCCCCGCTAACCCGGTGGTCTCCCCGAGCGCAGCCCCTTTCACACACAGGCGGCCATAGTTTGCCGGGTGCGCGCTGTCACCCGCAACGCTCACCCCATTTTCTGCAACGGTCGCAACCACGCCGCAGCCCACACCGCAGTATGGGCAGGTAGTGCGGGTACTCATGACGCCTCCGCGCGCATCAGCAGAACCTGATTGCCGACCCACACTTTTCCGCCTTCCACTTTGACCGGCCAGGCGCGGACCGCCGGTTCGCCACTTTCCGCATAGCAGCCATCACGCAGGCGGATACGCTGTTTATAGAGCGGCGATATCACCAGCGGCTCTCCGTTGGTGTCGCCCAGGATCCCTCGCGACAGGACCTGGGCATTGCTGCCCGGTTCGTGATTATCGAGGGCATAAATGGTTTCGCCAAAGCGGAACAGCGCAATTTGCCGCTCGCCCAGACGTGCGCCAATCCCCGCCTGTTCAGGTATAGCGGCGATATCACAAATAACCTGCCACGGTCGCCACGGCAACTGCCCCTCTGGCTGTTCTGCTGCCAGCGCGAGCTGCGGCTGGTCGCGAACAACCTCACGGTGTACGGTTTCGTCCGGCTTATCACTGTTTACGAACGAGCGGAACAGCGCCAGGCGGTCGGGATCGTTAAGCGTGGTCTGCCATTCACACTGATAACTGTCCACCACCCGCGCCATCTCTTCTTCCAGTTCAGCCGCAATCTCCAGGCTGTCGTTCATAATGACATCACGCAGGTAGTCGATGCCGCCCTCCAGATTATCAAGCCAGGTGCTGGTGCGCTGCAGGCGGTCAGCCGTGCGGATGTAGAACATCAGGAAACGGTCAATGGTACGGATCAGCGTGGCCTCATCCAGATCACTGGCAAACAGATCCGCATGGCGTGGTTTCATGCCGCCATTACCGCAAACATAGAGATTCCAGCCTTTCTCTGTAGCTATCACTCCCACATCTTTCCCCTGCGCTTCTGCACACTCGCGGGTACAACCGGACACCGCCATTTTGATCTTATGCGGGGCACGCAGGCCCTTGTAACGATGCTCCAGCGCCACCGCCAGCCCGGTAGAGTCCTGCACGCCATAGCGACACCAGGTCGAACCGACGCAGGATTTCACCGTACGCAGCGACTTGCCATAGGCGTGCCCGGTTTCAAACCCGGCATCCACCAATTCCTGCCAGATGGCAGGAAGCTGCTCCAGGCGTGCGCCAAAGAGATCGATACGCTGACCACCGGTGACTTTGCTGTAAAGCTGATAGCGTTTGGCTATCTGCCCGATGGCAATCAGCCCATCCGGCGTGACCTCGCCGGCAGGCATACGCGGCACAATGGAGTAGGTTCCGTCTTTCTGAATATTGGCGAAATAACGGTCATTGGTATCCTGCAGCGGCAGGTGCGCCGGTTTGAGCAGATATTCATTCCAGCAGGAGGCCAGAATCGACCCGACCAGCGGCTTACACACCTCGCAGCCCTGCCCGTGACCATAACGGCTTATCAACTGTGCAAAAGTACGAATATGGTTGACGCGCACCAGATGGTGGATCTCCTGGCGCGAGTACGGGAAGTGTTCGCAGATATCTTTTTTCACTTCCACACCCTGCGATGCCAGCTGATGTTCCATTACCTGTTTCACCAGCGCGCTGCAACCGCCACAACCGGTGGCCGCTTTGGTACAACTTTTGATTGCCCCCATGTCGGTGGCACCCGTGCTGACCGCCTGGCAAATATCCCCTTTACTGACGTTATGGCAGGAACAAATCTGTGCGCTGTCCGGCAATGCCGCCACGCCGAGCGCTTTGGGTGCGCTTCCTGCAAGCGCTGGCAGGATCAGGCTTTCCGGCTGCGCAGGCAGGGCCAGCCCGTTGAGCATGGTTTGTAGCAGCGTGGCATAGTCGCTGGCATCCCCTACCAGTACGCCACCGAGCAGTTGTTTGCCGTCTTCGCTGACCACGATTTTTTTATAAATTTGCGCCGGGCCGTCGGTCCACTGATAACTCAGGCAGCCCGGCGTGCGCCCGTGAGCATCGCCGAATGACGCCACGTCAACACCCAGCAATTTGAGTTTTGTGCTCATATCCGCGCCGGAAAATGCCGCCGCTTCGCCGCTAAGATGAGCCGCCACCACTCGTGCCATCTGATATCCCGGTGCCACCAGACCATAGACTTTGCCCTCCCATACCGCGCATTCACCAATAGCGAAGATGTTTTCATCTGAGGTCTGGCACAGTTCATTAATCGCGATCCCGCCGCGTTCCCCGAGGCGCAATTCCCCGCGACGGGCGAGCGCATCTTGCGGACGAATCCCGGCGGAAAACACCACCATGTCGGTTGTCAGGCTCTCACCATCGGCAAAATTAAGTGTCAGCGTGTCGCCGTTCGCCACGATTTCCCGGGTCGCCTTGCTGGTATGAACCTGTACCCCCAGCGCGGTGATTTTTTTGCGTAGCATGGCGCCGCCCTGTTCATCGAGCTGGACTGCCATCAGCGCCGGGGCGAACTCCACCACGTGGGTTTCCAGCCCCAGTTGTTTTAAAGCATTCGCCGCTTCGAGTCCCAGCAGCCCGCCGCCAATCACGACACCACGGGTGGCGCTTTTCGCACGGGCGGCAATCTCATCCAGGTCATCCAGGGTGCGATAGACAAAACAGCCGCTGGCATCATGCCCCGGTACTGGCGGTACAAACGGGTACGAACCGGTCGCCAGCACCAGTTTGTCCCAGCGCGTCTCATGACCCTGCGCGTCCCGCACCACCTGCAACACGCGGTCGATTTCAGTAATGGTCTGGTTAAGACGTAACTCAATGCCATGCTGGTCAAAAAAATCCTCCGCGACCATGGAGAATGATTGCGCGCTGCGCCCGGCAAAATACTCGGATAAATGTACGCGATCGTAGGCGGCATAACGTTCTGCACCGAATACCACGATGTGACAGGATTTATGCAGGTTGCGGCTCACGCACTGTTCCAGAAAATGGTGGCCGACCATACCGTGTCCGACCACAACCAGAGTAGGTTTTGTCATCTTTGAGATCCCGGCAGCCGCTGGCTGCGCTGTAAAGCTGTCGAAAAGCCAGCCCGCCTGCGGCGGTTCCGGCGTATTTAATCGTTCGGTGAGTGCGGCCGCGCTGGCGCAATCGCCCAGCAGCAGTGCGCCGCATAGTCTGTTTTCCCGCACCAGCAGACGCCGGTAATGGACGCTGAGGGGATCGAGGCTGGCCCAGATATCATCGCCATCGTGCGCCTGAATCTCCCCGACGCTGAACAGGTCGATGCCGGTCACTTTCAGTCGCAGCCCACCCGCCTGCCAGTGAAAATCCGTCTCAGGCGTGCCGAGCAGACGCGCGGCGAGAATGTCGGCCTGCTGTAAACAAGGCGCTACCAGCCCCCAGGTTTGCCCGGCGATTTCACAACATTCACCAATGGCGCTCACCCCGGCGATAGCGCTACGCAACTGACCGTCCACGACGATACCGCGCGCACAGGGAATACCGCAGGCCTCGGCAAGAGCTATCGCGGGACGCACCCCGGTGGTCATCACCACACGGCCTGCCGACACAACGCGCCCGTTGGTCAGTGTGACGCTATCGCGGGTGATGTGGCTGATGCTGGCGGACAGTTCGCAATCAATACCGCGTTCGCGCAGGTGCGCCGCCAGCAGTTCCCCTGCCTGGGCGTCAAGCTGTTGTTCCATCAGCCATTCGCCCCGGTTAACTAACGTGACGTTGTCACCGTGACGGCGCAGCGCTGCCGCCGCTTCAACCCCCAGTACGCCCCCACCGAGGACAACAACCGGCCCGCTGCCTGCCAGAATGGACTGCACATCGCTGATACGGCGAAAGCTATGGACATGCGGTAAGTCATGGCCCGGTACGGGCGGGATAACGGGGGTCGAACCGGTGGCAAACACCAGCTCGTCCCAGGCCAGTTCACGTTGGGTGGTGATAACCCGGCGCGCCTGCACATCAACCCGGGTGACCGTCTCCCCAGTCAGTACCCTGATGCCGCGCGCCTGATACCACAGAGCATCATGCAGGAGGGTGTCGCTGAACGTTTTCTCTGCCCCCAGCACCGGCGACAGCTGGATGCGGTTATAGGCATGTCCCGGCTCGTCGCCAATCATCGTGATGGCATAGCGGTCAATGCCCGATTCGCTGAGTTTTTCAACAAGGCGGGTGGCCGCCATGCCGTTGCCAATGATTAACAGTCGCAGGGTCATTTCGCTCACCTCAGGCCGCTTTCGGCTGTTTTTCATAGAGGAAATGGAGGATCTGCTGGCGCAGGTGGTGATAACGGATGTCATCTGCCAGCTGTACCCGATTGCGCGGACGCGGCAGCTTGACGTCAAGTATTTCCCCGACAGTCGCCGCCGGACCGTTGGTCATCATCAGCACCCGATCAGAGAGCAACACCGCCTCATCCACATCATGGGTAATCAGTACGATGGTGGTGTTCAGCGACTGCTGGATCTGCATGACCGCATCCTGCAGATGGGCGCGGGTTAACGCATCAAGTGCGCCGAACGGCTCATCCATCAGCAGCACTTTGGGTTTCATGGCCAGCGCACGGGCGATACCGACACGTTGTTTCATCCCCCCGGAGATCTCTCCCGGACGTTTGTGCAGCGCGTGGCCCATTTGTACCCGATCCAGATTGTGCTCAATCCACTCCCGGCGTTCCGCTTTGTTCATGGTGCGGCGGAACACCTGATCCACCGCCAGCGCCACGTTGTCAAAACAGGTCAGCCACGGCAGCAAAGAGTGATTCTGGAACACGACCGCCCGCTCCGGGCCGGGCCCGGCGATTTCCCGGTTATCACACAGTAACCCCCCTTCGGTGGGGAGCGTGATACCGGCAATCAGATTAAGTAAGGTGGATTTTCCACAGCCTGAGTGACCAATCAGGCTGACCGTTTCCCCTTCATGAATATCGAAAGAGACATTTTGCAGCGCCACAAACTCGCCACCCGCAGTGGAAAAACGCTGGCTCACCGCCTGCACCTGAATAATCGGTTTTTTGCTCATTTTATTTCTCCTGCCAGCTAAAGCGACGTGCCACCAGCATTAGCCCCTGCTCAAGCAGCAGGCCAACGACACCGATAATGACAATGGCGATTAAAATGTTTTCCACATTGAGGTTGTTCCATTCGTTCCAGATCCAGAAACCGATCCCCAGGCCGCCGGTGAGCATCTCGGCTGCGACAATCACCAGCCAGGCGATACCTATCGATAAACGGACGCCGGTGAGCACGGCGGGCAAGACCGCCGGGAACAAAATACGGCGCATGACTGTCCATTCGGACAATTGCAGAACGCGGGCCACGTTGAGGTAATCTTGCGGAATGCGACGCACCCCTTCGGCGGTATTAATCACCATCGGCCAGATAGAACAGATGAAAATGGTCCAGCTTGATGCCGGTTCTGCTTTCTGGAAAAGCAGCAGACCAATCGGCAGCCATGCCAGCGGGCTGACCGGGCGGAGCAGCGCAATCAGCGGGTTGAACATCCGCGCCAGAAAGATAAAACGGCCAATCATAAAGCCCAGCGGGATCCCGACCACTGCCGCCAGACCAAAACCGATAGCGACACGCTGCAATGAAGCCAGCACATTCCAGCCGATCCCCATGTCATTCGGCCCATCCTGGTAGAACGGGTCGGCAAACAACGTCAGTGCCGAATCCAGCGTGCTGAGCGGTGTGGGAAAACCTTTGCTGTTGATTGCCGCCAGTTCCCAGGCGATAAGCAGCAGCCCAAGCCCCAGCAGCGCGGGAACAACACGTTCGGCTACCGCGCGTGTTTTGCGCGACAGGGCTGGCTTGCGGGTGCGTACTTTCACCGGTGGCAAGGTAATCACTTCGCCCGGAATGGACGGTGGCGTAATGCGCTGTGTGTTCTGTTGATGTGTCATATCAGGCCCCTGTTCGTTGAATGTCGAAACGTCTGGCGTAGTGCTCCGGGTCGGTACCGTCCCAGCGAGAGCCATCCATCAGCGTGCTGGTTCGCATAGTCTGCGCAGGCGGCGTGATCCCCCCGATAGCCGTGGCGGCATCTTTCCAGATATCGATACGGTTGATGCGGCTGGCGATGGCGGCATAATCCGGTGCGCTTTTCAGCAGTCCCCAGCGGCGGAACTGGGTTAAAAACCACATGCCGTCGGAGTGCCACGGATAATTCACCTGCCCGTCGCTAAAGAAGCGGATAGCGTGCGCGTCCTGCCAGCGCTTGCCCGCACCGTTGTCGTATTCACCGAGCATGCGCCCGGTCAGATACTGCTCTTTGGTGTTGAGCCACGCCCGACGCGAGAGAATGCGTGCAGTTTCACGGCGATTATCATCAGAAGCATCAATCCAGCGGGCTGCCTCCATCACCGCGCAGACCAGCGCGCGGGCGGTGTGCGGATTTTGTTCGACCCAGGCGCTGCGTGTGCCGAGAATTTTTTCCGGATGATCCGGCCACACGGACTGGCTGGTCGCGGCGGTAAATCCGATGCGGTCATTAATGGCACGGGCGTTCCATGGCTCCCCTACGCAAAAACCGACCATGTTACCGATCCGCATGTTCATCACCATTTGCGGAGGCGGTACCACCACCGTGCGGATATCGGTAAAGGGGTTAATCCCCGCGCTCGCCAGCCAGTAATAGAGCCACATGGCGTGGGTGCCGGTCGGAAAGGTATGAGCAAAGGTGTATGTCCCGGGTGCGCTCTGCCCAATCATTTTTTTCAGGCTTTCACCATCGGTGACGCCTTTATCCAGCAGGTCAGTGGAAAGGGTGATCCCCTGGCCGTTCTGGTTGAGGGTCATCAGGTTGGCCATCGACTGGGTTTTTCCTGCGATCCCCAGTTCCAGGCCGTACAACAAGCCATACAGCACATGTGCGGCATCCAGTTCACCGGAGACAAGTTTGTCGCGCACCGCCGCCCAACTGGCCTCTTTGGTGGGCACCAGGGTGATGCCATATTTTTTATCGAACCCTTTCAGAGCGGCAATGACCAGCGGCGCACAATCCGTCAGTGGAATAAACCCGACACGAACGGTGGTCAGTTCCGGTTTATCGGAACCTGCCGCCCACGCTGCCTGCATCAGACCGGGCATTAGCATCGCACCGCCCAGTGCTGCACCTGCCTGTAGAAAACGCCTGCGCGTTAATGAAACCGATGAATCGCCCATACCCACTCCCGAAGCAAAAAAAAAGCGCCCGTTGATGCTTTCGCACCAATGGACGCCTTTATCCGTATGGTCAGTGAACCGCCGTTGGTTCCCCGCCACTGTTGTAGTCACTTACACCCGATAACAATGCAACCGCTATGCCAGGTCTAAAACCGCTGTTTTTAGCGCTTTTAAAACGTTTTCAGGATTTTTTCGCACTGCTCATGTGCAGGAAATGCCCGCTGAATGTGCAACTACTCCTTAGGTGTTAGAGGCCATAATGCCCGCACAGTAAGCAGCGCGCGGGCGATTTCGACCATGCGCTGATTCTTGTCCATTGCCATTTTACGCAGACATTGCCAGGCCTGTTCTTCGCTCATGTTCTGGTGGTTCATCAGGATGTTTTTCGCTTTATCTATCAGCGTCCGTTCCTCCAGAGAGTCCTGTAGCGACGCCAGTTGCGCACTAAGCTGTTCCAGTTCACGGGCCTGCTGGCGCACCAGGGGCAGGAGTTGTCTGTCGAGCCGCCCGGAAAGATGGTCGCCCGGTGTTTCATCAAGCCAGGTATTGACGTTAACATCGTCATCCTCTTCCAGCATGGACGCCGTGGTATGCATCAGTTCATTGATCAACACCTCTTCCAGCGCACGCAGATGTTCCAGCCTCTGGGTTTGCAGCGCGAACCAGCGTAGCGCCCCTTCTCCGCCATCTGCGGGGGGCACGCGGGTGCAGGCCTGGCGGCGAAGCTGCTCAATCTCCAGCCCGGCGGTGCATTCGCGGGCAAAGATCGCGCCGACATCAGGCGCGGCGAGAGACAAAAAAGCCTCAAAACAGGGCTGCTGACCATCAATTCGGTCCACCAGTGACTGGCGAAGTGCATCGCTAAACGCCGACTGGGTAAAGCCAATCGCCCCCAGCGCACGCTCTTGTCCTACCAGCTCTTTTCCCTGCATAAAGCTATAAAGCGCTACCAGATGTTTAACGATTCTGGGATCGTCCACGCTGTCGTTAAGCTGCGGAATAATGCTTAACAGATGACTAATGGTGCGGATGAATTGCGCCATCGCCTGCTCCGCCGTTATACGCCGGGTTTTTATCTGTTCGCGTAACTGCGGAAGTTGTTCCAGACATCCAACAGCAGCGGCAATACGGTGGCATAATGCGCTACTGGCAAGTGGCCTGAGCGTGGCAAGCAACGGTAAAAACGGCGTGATGTTCTCATCGGCAAGGGCGCTGCTGGCGCGACATTCCAGCGCGTAAAGCTGCCCTTTTGAACACAGCCAGATATTCGATGCACCGCGTTCGCACTGCAGCGTATGGGTCAGATGGCTGATTTTCCCCGCCAGCACGCCAAGCTGGGTGAGCTGGTAAAGCTGTTGTTTCTGGACCTGACGCGCGTAGCGAAACCAGTCGGTGGCGTCGGGTGTCGCATCAGTATAATTAATCATGCTTACTCTCCGTGGCTCTCTGCTGGGGAGAAATAAGCAATAACCATGCCTTATCGAAGGAGTGAAGATGCAAAAGATTGTGATTGTCGCCAACGGCGCGGCGTACGGCAGTGAATCCTTATTTAACAGTTTGCGTCTGGCAATCGCCCTGCGCGAGCAGGAAGCCGACCTCGATTTACGCCTCTTTTTAATGTCTGACGCGGTAACAGCCGGGCTGCGCGGGCAAAAACCCGCCGAGGGGTACAACATTCAGCAAATGCTGGAAATCCTTACCGCGCAAAACGTACCGGTGAAACTGTGTAAGACCTGTACTGACGGCAGGGGTATTACTTCACTGCCTTTAGTGGATGGCGTGGCGATTGGCACCCTGGTCGAACTGGCACAGTGGACGCTGGCAGCCGATAAGGTGCTGACCTTCTAATGCTCGCCTTTCTTTAATACTTTTTTCTTATGGATGTCGCTCTGGCATCAAGTTTGCCTGCTGTGCTGCCGATAGGCATTAGAGACAACACAGCAGGTACTTATAAATATGTTCAGGTCAATTCGTGCTCGTATCATTGCAGCAACGGCGGGCTGTCTCGCTATTGCTCTTCTTCTCAACACTGTTATTAACTACCAGGTAACCAGCCAGCATAATCAGTACGCTCAGCAAGACATCCTCACCAGCACCAGCGGTAGCCACAGCCTCGCCATCAGTGACTGGGTTAGCAGTAAAACAACCGCCATCGCCTCCCTGCAGAAAGTGGCATTAACTGACGATCCCGTTCCGGTATTCACCCAGATTGCGCAGGCTACTGGCTTTATCAACGTCTATGTAGGTTACGCCAGTAAAACGGCCAAATTCTCCAACCCGGACGGTGTGCCTGCGGATTATGACCCGACCATTCGCCCCTGGTATCAGCAGGCCGCTAAAGCTGATGCCCCGATCGTCACCGCGCCTTATGTCGATGCAGGCAGCGGGAAACTGGTGGTCACCTTCGCGGTGCCAGTCAAAGAAAACGGTACGCTTAAAGCGGTGGTCGCAGGTGATGTCTCAATGGACAGCGTGGTGGCCAACGTACAGGGTATTAAACCCACCCCCAACAGCAGCGGGTTGTTACTTAACAGCGATGGCAGTGTGATTGCCGCCAACGATGGCAAACTGACGCTCAAACCGTTTGGCGAGGCCATCAGGGACGTGCAATTTGCCGATCTGCAAGCCGGGAAACCGGTAACTGGCCTCTTTGCCGGCGCAGAAAAAGCGTTTCTTGCCACCAAAGTCAACGGCACCAACTGGCTGTTGGTTGTTGCACTGGACAGTGCGGACTCTACCGCGGGCCTGCGCGCGCAATTAAAAGCCTCTGCCGTTTCGCTGATTGTACTGGTCGTGCTGGCCGGCGCCCTTATGCACTGGATCGTCGCGACTATGCTCAAACGTCTGATCACCATTCGTGACGCGATGAACGCCATCAGCAGCGGCACGGATGACCTGTCACAGCGCTTACCGGAACAAGGTAATGATGAAGTGGCGCAAATCGCCCATGCGTTTAACGCCTTTAGCGACAAACTGTCCGTGGTGATGGTTAAACTGCGCGATTCCAGCAATTCCGTTCAGCAGGCAGCACAAGAAATCGCGGCAGGTAACCAGGATCTGTCAGAACGGACAGAACAGGCGGCTTCCAGCCTGCGCGAGACTGCCAGTGCGGTTGAGCAGATCACCGCCTCAGTTGCCTTGTCGACCGATTCCGCCGCCCAGGCCAACGACCAGGCGCATACCGCCTCTGAGGCTGCATCACGCGGGGGTAAAGTGGTATCGCAGGCAATTTCAACCATGCAATCTATCGAAGTGGCTTCGGCCAAAATCGGTGATATTACCAGCGTGATCGACGGTATCGCTTTCCAGACCAATATTCTGGCGCTAAACGCCTCGGTCGAAGCAGCCCGTGCGGGCGAACAGGGGCGTGGTTTCGCGGTTGTTGCCGGCGAGGTGCGTAACCTGGCCAGCCGCAGCGCGCAGGCGGCGAAGGAGATTAAGTCGTTGATTGATTCGACAACAGACAGCGTCGCAACGGGTTCCCGCTACGTGCGTCTGGCCGGGGAAAGCATGGGGGAAATAGTCTCAAGCATCGACAGCGTCTCGGTCATCATGCGTGAAATCACCGTCGCCACTAACGAGCAGATGAAAGGCATCCAGGAAATCAATCATGCAGTCATCGATCTTGACCGTATGGTGCAGCAAAACGCCGAACTGGTGATCCAGTCAGCTGCCGCCGCAGGTGCGTTGCAGGAGCAAGCGGGCGAGCTTGCTGAAACTGCCGGTCATTTCCGCATTTAATCTTATGTCGGCGCGTTTTTGCCTGAATTTAACGCGCCGACACAATCCCCAGCCGAATTTTGTCATTATTGTTTAATCGTTACGCCATTTTTTGATCAAAGTCAGCATCTGAATCCCTCCCCTTTGGTGTTATGCAACGAGTGAATTGTGAACAAAGTCACGCACGGGATCATCCCGCAGGGAGTGCGTTGTCGATACATACGGGGTTTAAAACAATGGCGTTGGTAAAAACAAGTTTGAAGTTATTTGGTGGGGATACAGTGGTAGTACGTTGTTCTGAGAACTGCCATATTCATCTGATGAGCGAAAAGAGTCAGGCCGCAAGTCAGACGGATGTGTTAAGCGTTCAGGATCGTGCCAGTGCGTATCTGGCGGTGCCTTACAGCGGCATCTGGAATGTGCTGATCGATAGTCACAGCCAGTCGCTGGAACATTCCATCAGTTACGTTCCAGCATAAGTTAGCATCATAATCAGGCGAAACCAGGTTGCATCTCCGGACCTGGTTTTTCTCCCTCCAGCAGCAGACGCACTCTTCCCACCAGCTCGTTCAGGCAATCATCCTGCATACCCAGTTTAATGAGCTCCTGTTCAAGCGAGAACAGATATTGCGCGTTAGTACCGAGCGGGCCGCTCGCAGAGGCAATAAGGGGGGCAATTGTCTGTGCACGGGTATCAGATTCATATAGCGGATGGCGAGGGTCCATAATAAACACCAGCGCATTCACCGTACGCCCGTCATCAAGCTCAAGCTTACGCCAGCTCGGCAGGTAGCAGCCGGTGATCATCTCACGCTTCCACAACAGAGAAAGCTCGTCGTGTAGTGTCGATTCTGCCAGGCGATAGGCCACACCAGTGGTGCGTCCGCCCTCTTTTAGTGCAAGCATACGTCCGGGCTGACAGGCGCTGCCGCGTCCCGCCGTCAGACGTAAACAAAATGCGCGATGCCAGCCGGGAAGTGTCCCCGTACAGGATTCGTCATATTCCAGAGCCGGGTTCCACATCAATGAACCGTAACCAAAAATCCATACCGGGCCGTCATCCGGGCGGCAAGCCAGCGTCGCAGCAAGCGATGCTGCTCGTTGTTCCGCCGACCATAACAGCGATTCCTCAATGTCTCCAAACGCCGTTTTACAATCTGCCTTCATCAAGAAATCACGCGTCAACATCTCTTTCTACCTCCGCCACTGCCCGCTTCCTTGCGACGACTTTACTGCTGCTTCCCTTGCACTTTTCAATGACGATATGCAATTCACAGGCCGTTTTCAAGTGAACTCTACAGGGCGTACGGAGGATGGCGAGAAATTATGTTGGCATTAAAAGAACGCGGCTCGCTATTTCATAGAGTTATCGTTTTTTATGCCATTTATCATCTTCGCCTTTTTCATAATCATTTTTTACCGCCGCCCAGGCCACGCGGTGCGCGGTCTCTTCCCGACTGGCATCACCGCGGCGATCGTCTTTATCTTTATATTGCTCCCAGGCGCTATTAAAGGCTTCTTTATAGATTTCCTGAGCGTGTGCTGGCAGGACATGTTGTACGCTGTCGGGTAAGTCTGATTTCGTTTTATAGGGCATCGTTTATACCTCCTTAAGTAAAAACTTAAGTCTGGTTTATTCTTCCCGTCTTATCCAACTCAATAATGTTTTCAACGCCGAACAAAAATCATCTTTTTGTATATTAAGCATTTTTATGAGAAAACCGCAATAAATACCCGTCTGACATAAGAAGATTCGCATGACGTAAAAAAGCGTAAAAAAGGGATAATGAAAGACGAATGTTTGTTATTTTATGCGCCCTGAATTTCTTTCTATAATTACAAATACCTGCTGGTTGGAGATCAACAATGACAACAACGCACGAGGCGGTTAAAACCCGCCACAAGGAGACTTCGCTCATTTTCCCGGTTCTGGCACTGGCAGCCCTGCTTTATTGGGGAAACAGTCAGTCGCTGCCAGTGATAATCGGAATGAATGCTCTGGCCCTGGTAGGGATTCTTGCCAGCGCATTTAGCGTCGTTCGCCACGCCGATGTTCTGGCTCACCGTCTCGGTGAACCCTACGGCTCATTAATTTTAAGCCTTTCTGTCGTTATTCTTGAAGTGAGTCTGATTTCTGCGTTAATGGCAACAGGCGATGCTGCGCCAACGCTGATGCGCGATACTCTTTATTCCATCATTATGATCGTTAGCGGTGGTTTGGTCGGCTTCTCGTTATTGCTCGGTGGGCGGAAATTTGCCACGCAATATGTGAACCTGTTCGGCATCAAGCAATATATGATCGCCCTCTTTCCGCTGGCCGTAATTGTACTGGTCTTCCCGGTGGCTTTAGAAGGCGGCAATTTCACGACCGGACAATCATTACTGGTCGCCCTTATTTCTGCCGCTATGTATGGCGTCTTTCTGCTGATTCAAACGAAAACGCATCAGAGTCTGTTTGTTTATGAGCACGAAGACGACGGCGACGATGATGATCCGCACCACGGCAAACCGTCGGCGCACAGCAGTGGCTGGCACACCGTCTGGCTGCTGGTGCATTTGATTGCCGTTATTGCTGTCACCAAGATGAATGCCAGTCCGCTGGAAAATCTGCTGACTGAAATGAATGCACCGGTTGCTTTCACCGGCTTCCTGGTTGCGCTGTTGATTCTCTCCCCTGAAGGATTAGGCGCCCTGAAAGCAGTGTTAAATAATCAGGTGCAGCGGGCGATGAATCTCTTCTTCGGCTCAGTTCTGGCGACCATTTCGTTGACAGTACCGGTTGTAACGCTGATTGCCTGGATGACGGGAAATGATTTGATGTTTGGCCTGGGTAAGCCGGAACTGGTGGTGATGCTGGCATCATTGATGCTGTGCCATATTTCGTTTTCAACAGGTCGCACCAATGTACTTAACGGCGCCGCCCATCTGGCGCTGTTTGCGGCTTATCTGATGACAATCTTTGCCTGATGCTGATAAGGGCGTCAGCCAGCAACGGGGCGCTCTTATTATCCTTCTGTGCTGGCCTGGCTTACCAGGTCAGTAACAGCAAGTGACTCATTGGTTTTGAGCGGTACTTGCGCATCACCATTCCAGGCGGTGGCCTCAATTGAGGTGCGCTCAACTCTGTTTTTTGGTCACCAGTGCAGCACAGGCAAATTTCCGTTCACTATTTTCGCTGCCCTCAGTTTCATAAGCTCAACTGTTCACTGCCACATCATCAGGGAAGCAGGCTTTGAGGTAAAAAAGGTAATGAGTTTATAAGAAGAAGAGAAAACAGGGTATTGACGGGAAGGTGATCAGAAATTAACAACACCGTTCACGCAGATGTGAACGGTGTTTTCTACGACATAATTAATTGCTGGTGTCCAGCTCATCGAAGCTTTTCACCAGATCATCAATCGCTTTGATCTGTTTGAGGAAGGGCTCCAGTTTATCCAGCGGCAGTGCGGACGGGCCATCACATTTCGCGTTCGCTGGATCCGGGTGCGCCTCAATAAACAGACCCGCCAGACCTGTCGCCATACCCGCGCGAGCCAGTTCAGCCACCTGGGCACGACGGCCACCAGACGCTGCGCCAAACGGGTCGCGGCATTGCAAAGCATGCGTCACATCGAAAATAACCGGCGAGTTGCCAGAGACCTTTTTCATCACGCTAAAGCCGAGCATATCAACAACCAGGTTGTCGTAACCGAAGTTGCTGCCACGATCACACAGGATAACTTTGTCATTACCGCCTTCATGGAATTTATCCACGATATTACCCATCTGACCAGGGCTTACGAACTGCGGTTTTTTTACGTTAATAACGGCACCGGTTTTCGCCATAGCTTCGACCAGATCGGTCTGGCGCGCCAGAAATGCCGGTAACTGAATCACGTCAACCACATCAGCGACTGGCTGAGCCTGACTGGCTTCGTGAACGTCGGTGATCACTTTTACGCCGAAGGTCTGTTTCAGCTCCTGGAAAATTTTCATCCCTTCTTCCAGTCCAGGTCCACGGTAAGACTTGATGGAGGAACGGTTTGCTTTGTCAAAAGAGGCTTTGAACACATACGGAATACCCAGCTTCTGGGTAACAGTCACGTAGTGCTCACAAATACGCATAGCGAGGTCGCGGGACTCCAGCACGTTCATACCGCCAAACAGAACAAATGGCAGATCGTTCGCAACATTGATGTCGCCAATGCTAACCACTTTTTGTTTCATATAATTCCCTTATCAAGATTCAGTCTATTAATTCAGTTTAGTGCAGTGTAATTTGCTTGTGCGAAATGGTGTTGATTTGCGCACGGATCATCTCGCTGATGGGATCCTCAGGACACTGCTCTACGAAGTAATTCAGGTCGTGCAGCGCAACATGATCGCACTCGAGTTGCGCATAAATTAAGCCACGATCGCGGATCTCATACGGGTCTTCCGGGTTAAACTGCAACAAGGCTTCACTGGCACGCAAAGCCAGTTCCATCTGTTGCTCTTCCATTAACGCGGATTTCAATGTATCCAGCAGCTTACGGATAACCTCCGCGTTATCTGCCTCATCAAGATCCTCATTAAACAACTCAGCAACAGGGCTGATATTGCCCTTGAGCCAGACGTCCAGCGTATGCTCATCCAGCGTGTCGCCATTAAATGGGTTAATCAGCCACATTTCTCCGTCCAGCCACTCAGCGCGCAGAATGAGTTGCGTCGGGAAAATCACCGGCATCAGCGGTATGTCCAGATGCCCGGCCACCCATAGCAGAATGGCGCCCAGCGACACCGCGCTACCCTGTCGGTTTTGCAGGACTTTATCCAGCCACAGCGCATCCGACAGACGGTACACGCCGCGGGTGTCTTTAAAACCCCATTCGCCGTAAAACAGCTCAAGAAGTTTCTCCAGCTGCAAATCCTGCGGTTGAGCCTGACTTATTTCTTCACGCGCCAGACGGATCAGACGCTCAAGTTCGTCGTGCACGAACTGCGAGGGAAAATCATCACGAATCAATTCAGATATCAGGATCATTCCATCGCACAATGGTGCTTTGTTAAATTCGAAATCGGCTAACGACCGCATGTCTTACCCCAGTATCGGTATCTTTGTGGCGGCGAGTTTAATGATGATGTACAGCACCACCAGCCCCAGCAAAAACGCAATAAACCCCGTTTGCTGGCTGCGCGGACGATGTCGCCCCAGCGCAATGAAACCCAAAACGATGTAGATGATAACGCCAAACAGCTTTTCCGTCAGCCATGCGCCATTAGCAGTAAATGGGATATAGCGCGTTACAACGATAAGCCCGAGGCCGCTGAGCAATAGCAGCGTGTCCACTGCGTGAGGCACGACCCGTACCCAACGCGCCTGAATACGGTGATTATTCGTGAAGCGCCACCAGTAACGCAGCACGAACAGGCTAATGGTCAGAACCACCGTGGTCAAATGCAGGCTAATCAGAAATGTAAACGCACTCATCTCCTGTTACTCCTGTAACGGCAGACGCCCGAGCGTCAGACGCTCGTTATCACCATAGTCCCGGCAGGTTTCCACCTGCACATATCCCTGGTCGCCAAACAGCGCGCGTACCGCTTCCCCCTGCTGCCAGCCATGTTCCAGTAACAGCCAGCCACCAGCACGCAAAAAGCGCCTTGATTGTGCGATTATCCACGCCAGGTCCGCAAGTCCTTCTTGTGCCGCAACCAATGCGGAACGCGGCTCAAAGCGTACATCACCCATAGCGAGATGAGGGTCGTGCTCATCAATGTAAGGCGGATTACTGACAATCAGTTCAAACTGCTGCCCTTCAAGAGCACTAAACCAGTGACTGGTCAGAACCGTGACGTTCGCTATCCCTGAATGTTCCGCATTACGCTGGGCCAGCGCGACTGCATCGGGCATCACATCGACCGCAGTGATCTGGCAATCAGGCCGTTCACTGGCCAGCGCCAGCGCGATAGCGCCGGTACCGGTACCCAGATCGAGGATCCGACACGGTTGTTCCGGCAGACATTTTAGCGCCTGTTCAACCAGACACTCGGTATCCGGGCGCGGAATCAACGTCGCAGGTGAGACAAAGAGCGGCAAAGACCAGAATTCGCGTACGCCCACCAGATGCGCGACCGGTTCCCCCCGTTCACGACGAGCCAACAGATCATCAAGCTGCGCAAGTTCACTGTCCGTAAGCTCTGTTTCGCCGAAGGCAAGGATAAAAGTACGCGCTTTTCCGGTCACGAAACCCAGCAGAATCTCCGCATCCCGGCGCGGGCTTTCACTTTGCGACAGCTGACTTGTCGCGCGACGCAACCAGTGCTGATAGTCCATCAATCCTGTCCGGCCAGGGCTGCCAGTTGGTCGGCCTGGTATTCCTGCACAATCGGCTCAATGAGCATATCCAGCTTGCCTTCCATTACTTCGTCCAGACGATAGACCGTCAGGTTGATACGGTGATCGGTCACGCGACCCTGCGGGAAGTTATAGGTGCGATTACGATCGCTGCGATCGCCGCTCCCCAGCAGGTTGCGACGCGTTGACGCTTCCGCCTGCTGGCGTTTGGCAATTTCAGCCGCGCGAATACGTGAACCCAGGACAGCCAGCGCTTTGGCTTTGTTTTTATGTTGAGAACGTTCGTCCTGACACTCCACCACGATGCCTGTCGGCAAGTGGGTAATACGAATGGCGGAGTCGGTGGTGTTAACGTGCTGCCCGCCTGCTCCGGATGAGCGGAAAGTATCAATGCGCAGATCGCTCGGGTTGATGTCCGGCAGCTCGGCTTCCGGCAATTCTGGCATCACTGCCACGGTGCAGGCGGAAGTATGGATGCGTCCTTGCGATTCGGTTGCCGGTACACGCTGCACGCGATGGCCGCCGGATTCAAATTTCAGACGGCCGTAAACCCCGTCACCACTGACTTTAGCAATGATCTCTTTATAGCCACCATGCTCACCCTCATTGGCGCTCATGATCTCTACACGCCAGCGACGCGACTCGGCATAGCGGGTATACATGCGAAACAGATCACCTGCGAATAACGCTGCTTCATCACCGCCAGTTCCGGCACGCACTTCGAGAAAGGCGCTGCGTTCATCATCAGGATCTTTAGGGAGCAGAAGAATTTGCAATTGTTGTTCTAACTGTTCGCTTTTTTCTTTTGCATCGCGTAACTCGTCCTGCGCCATATCGCGCATTTCCGGGTCTTCGAGCATCAATTGTGCGGTTTCGATATCTTCCTGAATCTGTTGCCAGTCAGTAAAACAGCGCGATACGTCGCTTAGTTGCGCATACTCTCTGGATAAGGCGCGGAATCGCTCCTGATCGGCGATGGTTTGCGCGTCACCCAGCAGCGCCTGAACTTCTTCATGACGCTCGTGTAGGGCTTCCAGTTTGGCAACGATAGAAGGCTTCATAGGCGTAAATGCACCCTGTTATTAGAGATTGTTGTGCTACTCCAGCCCGAGGCTGTTGCGCAGAATATGCAGGCGCTCATCATCCCCGTCACGGGCGGCCTGCTGAAGAGATTTGGTTGGTGCGTGGATCAGGCGATTGGTCAGTTTCCAGGCCAGATCCTGCATAATGGCCTGCGCGTCGCCACCTTGTTCAAGGGCGGCCAGCGCTTTGGCAGTCAATTCATCACGAACCTGCTCAGACTGGCTGCGATACTCGCGAATGGTCTCACTGGCGCTTTGCGCACGCAGCCAGGCCATAAATTCGCTTGTTTCCTGTTCAACAATAGTTTCAGCCTGCACCGCCGCCGCTTTTCGTTGCGCGAGGTTGTGTGAAATGATGCTCTGTAAATCGTCAACACTGTAAAGATAGGCGTTCGCCAGTTTACCCACTTCCGGCTCAACATCGCGCGGGACGGCGATATCCACCAATAACATCGGCTGGTTACGACGCGCCTTCATTGCCCGCTCGACCATACCTTTACCAATGATCGGCAACGGGCTGGCGGTAGAGCTGATGACAATATCGGCGTCTTTCAGGCGTGAATCGATTTCGCTGAGGGAGATCACTTCCGCCCCCACTTCATCCGCCAGAACCTGCGCACGTTCACGGGTACGGTTGGCGATGATCATCTTCTGCACTTTATGTTCGCGCAGATGACGCGCCACCAGTTCGATGGTTTCCCCCGCGCCGACCAGCATCACGGTGACCGAAGCGAGTGATTCAAAGATCTGTCGGGCCAGCGTACAGGCGGCAAACGCAACCGAGACCGCACTGGCACCAATGTCGGTTTCTGTGCGTACGCGTTTGGCGACGGAAAAGGACTTCTGGAACATGCGTTCGAGTTCACTGGCCTTCAGATGGCCGCGGTTAGAATCAGCAAACGCTTTTTTCACCTGGCCCAGAATCTGCGGCTCGCCCAGCACCAGCGAGTCCAGCCCGCTCGCCACGCGCATTAAATGGCTGACGGCATCGTTATCATGGTGCCAGTAAAGGCTGTTACGCAGTTCTTCTTCACTGATCTGATGGTAATCGCATAGCCAGCGGACCAGGGATTCGTGAAGGTTTTCCTGCTCTTCAACGCTTAAATAAAGCTCAGTACGGTTACAGGTCGACAACACCACGCCGCCTTGCACCATCGGCTGCGCAAGCAGGCTGTCCAGCGCCTGGTCGAGCGTATCCGGCGAAAACGTAATACGTTCTCGCAACGAAACGGGAGCCGTTTTGTGGTTGATGCCGAGCGCCAGAAGAGTCATGTGAGCAGGAATAGTACCAACGTTGATAAGGTTAGACTGTGCGCATCATACAGGATGCGCGAGGTCAATAAAAGAGAGCGCCTCCTTTTGGAGTAATCGGTAATTTAATGATTTAAGACAACTTGAACGTAGACGCTATCCCTGCCCGGCGCTAGCATTAAGAATATTTACTGTAACGCACCTCAAGGATTCGTCATCATTATGACTTTGCCGGACTTTCGCCTTATTCGTTTGCTGCCGCTGGCAAGCCTCGTACTGACTGCCTGTACCCTCAACGCGCCAAAAGGACCGGGCCAGAGCCCGGATGCCCCTCAGTGGCGTCAACATCAGCAAGAAGTCAGCAAATTGAACCAGTTTCAGACACGTGGCGCTTTCGCCTTCATCTCCGATGAGCAGAAAGTTTATGCCCGCTTTTTCTGGCAACAAACCGGACAGGATCGCTATCGTTTGCTGCTGACTAACCCGTTGGGTAGCACGGAACTGGAGCTTAATGCCCAGCCTGGCGCAGTAGAGCTGGTCGATAACAAAGGCAAGCGCTACACCGCCACCGATGCGGAAGAGATGATTGGTAAACTGACCGGAATGCCCATTCCGCTTAACAGCCTGCGTCAGTGGATTCTGGGCCTGCCCGGCGACGCGACGGATTACAAGCTCGACGACCAGTATCGCCTGAGCGAGCTTAACTACAGCCAGGGCGGCAAAAACTGGAAAGTGGTCTATGGCGGTTATGATAGCGATACGAAGCCTGCACTGCCCTCCAGTCTCGAGCTGAGCGACGGTGGACAACGCATTAAGCTCAAAATGGATAACTGGATTGCGAAATGATGATGCGCTTTCCCGCACCGGCAAAACTTAATCTGTTTTTATACATCACCGGGCAACGGGCTGATGGCTATCACACGCTGCAAACCCTGTTTCAGTTTCTGGATTACGGTGACACCTTAGGCTTTGAATTGCGAACAGATGGCATTATCCGGTTATTAACCCCTGTTGCGGGCGTGCCGGATGAAGAAAATCTCATCGTTCGCGCAGCCCGTTTGTTGATGCGAGAGGCGCAAAAGAGGGGGCGCCTGCCTGAGGGCAGCGGAGCGGACATCCAGATCGACAAACGCCTGCCGATGGGGGGAGGATTGGGTGGCGGTTCTTCAAATGCGGCTACAGTGCTGGTGGCGCTTAATCATTTGTGGCAGTGCGGTTTAACGGTTGATGAGCTGGCAGAGCTTGGATTGACACTGGGGGCGGATGTACCGGTATTTGTCCGGGGACACGCTGCGTTTGCCGAAGGTGTCGGCGAGATACTTACCCCGGCACAACCTGAAGAAAAATGGTATCTGGTCGCCCATCCTGGCGTCAGCATTCCTACCCCGACAATTTTCAGCGATCCGGAATTGCCGAGAAATACACCAAAACGGTCAATAGAAACGTTACTAAAATGTGAATTCAGCAACGATTGCGAGGTTATCGCAAGAAAACGTTTTCGTAAGGTTGATGAGGCGCTTACCTGGCTGCTAGAATACGCGCCGTCGCGCCTGACTGGCACAGGGGCCTGTGTTTTTGCTGAATTTGACACAGAGTCTGCTGCTCTTCAGGTGTTAGAGCAAGCCCCGGCATGGCTGCACGGTTTTGTCGCTCGAGGTGTAAACCTCTCGCCTCTCGCCAGCGCCCTCGCCGGGCAAGCTGAGTACCGGTGACAACGTCACTTGTTCCAGACGTTGCATCGCGCTCTTTAATACACCGCATGGATAGAATTATGTCTGAACCGCACATTTATGGCTTATTCTATCCACCAATGGACGCATGCCTGAGGTTCTTCTCGTGCCTGATATGAAGCTTTTTGCTGGTAACGCCACCCCGGAACTAGCACAACGTATTGCCAACCGCCTGTACACTTCTCTCGGCGACGCCGCTGTAGGTCGCTTTAGCGACGGCGAAGTCAGCGTACAAATTAATGAAAATGTACGCGGTGGTGATATTTTCATCATCCAGTCCACTTGTGCTCCAACGAACGACAACCTGATGGAATTGGTTGTTATGGTTGACGCCCTGCGCCGTGCTTCCGCAGGCCGTATTACCGCCGTTATTCCTTACTTTGGTTATGCACGACAGGACCGCCGCGTGCGCTCTGCACGTGTACCTATCACCGCAAAAGTCGTCGCGGATTTTCTCTCCAGCGTTGGCGTTGACCGCGTCCTCACCGTTGACCTGCACGCTGAGCAGATCCAGGGCTTCTTTGATGTGCCGGTTGATAACGTATTCGGTAGCCCTATTCTGCTGGAAGACATGCTGCAACTTAATCTGGATAACCCGATTGTAGTTTCTCCGGACATTGGCGGCGTTGTTCGCGCTCGCGCTATCGCAAAACTGCTCAACGATACCGATATGGCTATCATTGATAAACGTCGTCCGCGTGCGAACGTTTCTCAGGTTATGCATATTATCGGTGACGTCGCTGGTCGTGACTGTGTGCTGGTTGACGATATGATCGACACCGGCGGTACGCTGTGTAAAGCTGCGGAAGCACTGAAAGAGCGTGGTGCTAAACGCGTATTTGCTTACGCGACTCACCCGATCTTCTCTGGTAATGCGGCAAACAACCTGCGTAATTCCGTCATTGATGAAGTGGTCGTTTGTGACACTATTCCGCTGACGGATGAGATCAAATCGCTGCCAAACGTGCGTACGTTGACCCTGTCTGGCATGCTGGCCGAAGCGATTCGCCGCATCAGCAACGAAGAATCCATTTCCGCAATGTTCGAACATTGATTGGAATCGGCACAAAGACCCGCTGCGGCGGGTTTTTTTATTCCTGTGTTTTATTTGTATGACTAATTAATATTGAGCATACAAATTAGTATTGGTGATATTTGACCAGGGATTAATTATCTGTGAAACGACTTTTTTCTCCACACGTCATGCCATTCAGCGCCATTATCGAAGCTTGCTGGAAGGAAAAATATAGCCTCGCGCGTTTCACTCGCGACCTGATTGCCGGGGTAACGGTTGGCATCATTGCCATTCCGCTGGCCATGGCGCTGGCCATTGGCAGCGGCGTTGCGCCGCAATACGGACTCTATACCGCCGCTGTCGCCGGTATCGTTATCGCCCTGACCGGGGGCTCGCGCTATAGCGTATCCGGCCCCACCGCCGCTTTCGTCGTCATTCTCTATCCGGTATCGCAGCAATTTAGCCTCGGTGGCTTGCTGGTGGCGACATTAATGTCAGGGGTCTTTTTGATTCTCTTTGGCCTCGCCCGTTTTGGCCGCCTGATCGAATACATTCCCGTCTCCGTCACGCTGGGCTTTACGTCAGGTATCGGGATTACCATCGGTACCATGCAGATAAAAGATTTCCTCGGTTTGCAGGTTGCCCATATGCCGGAACACTATCTGCAAAAAGTCGGCGCGCTGGCAATGGCGCTACCGAGTATTAATATCGGTGATGCAGCCATCGGGGTCGTCACTCTCGGTACTCTGATCCTGTGGCCACGTCTGCGCATTCGCCTGCCTGGGCATTTACCGGCACTCCTTGCCGGTTGTGCCGTAATGGCGCTGGTTAATCTGTTGGGTGGTCATGTCGCCACCATTGGTTCTCAGTTTCACTACATTCTGGCAGACGGTACCCAGGGCAACGGCATTCCACAATTGCTGCCACAGCTTGTCCTGCCCTGGGATCTGCCTGGCTCTGGCTTTACCCTGAGCTGGGCCTCTTTGCAGGCGCTGCTGCCTGCCGCATTCTCAATGGCGTTACTTGGCGCCATTGAGTCTCTGCTCTGTGCGGTAGTGCTTGATGGCATGACCGGGACACGCCATAAAGCCAATAGCGAGTTAATTGGCCAGGGGCTGGGTAATATTGTCGCTCCCTTCTTTGGCGGCATCACTGCCACCGCTGCCATTGCCCGTTCAGCGGCTAACGTCCGCGCCGGAGCGTCGTCGCCGGTCTCAGCCATCATTCATTCGGTTCTGGTGATCCTTGCCCTGCTGGTGCTGGCGCCTCTGCTCTCATGGCTGCCATTGTCCGCCATGGCCGCACTGCTGCTGATGGTGGCATGGAACATGAGTGAAGCACATAAGGTGGTCAACCTGCTGCGTCGTGCGCCGACAGATGACATTATCGTCATGCTAATTTGTATGTCGCTGACCGTGCTGTTCGATATGGTTATTGCCATTAGCGTGGGTATCGTTCTGGCGTCGCTATTGTTTATGCGTCGTATCGCGCGTATGACCCGTCTGTCGCCCGTCAATGTGGACGTGGCTGACGATATTCTGGTGCTGCGCGTAATTGGCCCACTGTTTTTCGCCGCTGCCGACGGCCTGTTCACGGAACTGGAGTCAAGAATTGCAGGCAAACGGGTAGTGATACTGAAATGGGATGCGGTACCGCTACTTGATGCGGGTGGGCTTGATGCCTTCCAGCGTTTTGTAAATCGCCTGCCGGAAGGCACCGAACTGCGCGTCAGTAATCTGGAGTTTCAACCGCTTCGCACCATGGCGCGGGCAGGTATCAAACCCATACCAGGCCGTTTGTCGTTCTGGCCAAATCGTGACGCGGCGTTAGCGGATTTATAATGTACCGGATGCCCCGTAGCTCTTGCGCATCAGGGCATCCACCGCCTGCTGCAGCCATTGCAGCAGGTCTGGCGTCACCCAGGTTCCTTTCATAAGATGGGGTTCCTGCTGCATCGACAGGCGAAACTTCTGCTGGGTTTGCGGATCGGTTCCGGCATAAGACTGAAACAGCTCCAGCCATGCGTTTGCCAGCTCCAGCGCCTCTTCTGACTGCGGATCAAGCCCCTCAAGTGCCGCCTGGCGAATCCGACTGACTAACGGCGGCCATTCCATCATTCGTTCAAAATAATGCGCCCGGGTAAACGCCATCTCTTCTGGCGTCAGATAGCGCTGCCAGATAGCCAGCTTGCTTTCACCGAAACTGCGGGTGATGAAATTGATCGTCTCGTCATCAATGCCGGTCTGTTCACGCATTTGCGGCTCAACCAGGTGCATCTCGTTGAGCCGGGTTAAGAATTCCGGCCTGCGGGCGGTATCTTCCTCCAGGCGCGTCATCCAGCGTGTAGCCAGATTCATCGCCTTTTCATCATCAACCGGGCACCCCTGTGCCATCAGCGCTTTGGCTTCCGCCACCATTTTCGCCCATTCGCGGCTGCGTTCTTCGTCATGAGCGGCAAACGGCAGTTCACGCAACTCCTCAGCACTAAACCAACGATCGTACATATTCGTTAACTCCAGAGTCAGTAACCAGGACTCCAGGTCAGGTTCCGCCCCGCTTTCCATTCCACGCTTTAACATAAGCAATTGCTGGCGCAATGTCTGGATCGTGCGCATTTGTGCATCCAGCAGGCTGATTTGTTCATCAAGCAGAACAGATAGCGGACGCGTCTCCCGCGCCAGGTAATCCTTGATTGCTGCCAGCGCCATACCCGCCTTTGCCAGTACCTGGATCATATGCAGGCGCTTCACGTCAGCGAGATTGTATAAGCGGTAACCGGCAGCGCTTCGGGTGGAAGGCGTAAGCAGTCCGATATGTTCGTAGTGGTGCAGTGTACGGACAGTGATCCCGGCACGACGTGCCAGTTCACCTGCTTGAATTAACATAACGGCTCCTTTTCTTCCCCTTGAAATACACTCTCGGGCCTAACGTTACGTAAGGGTCAAGAAAAAAGCCAAAAAAAACGGCTTCCTGAGGAAACCGCTTGCATGTGATGTTATAGGTTAGCTATGGCCGTGTCCGTCACGGCGGCAGCGTTTGTCATAATGGCGCACCCACCAGTACTTATCACAGACTTGTTCATGTCCACCAATGCGTGCACCTGCAAGCCAGAGTACGGCCCCGACAAAAATGCTGAAAATTGCACCGTGGGCGAAGAATTGCGGCAGATTAAGCTGCGGCAACTGATTCAGGACAGAGTACCCCACGCCGACTACCATTACGACTAACCCCAGGCCCATAAGCACATTACCGAGTAACGAAGCGTTTTTGCGTTTCATGGTGTCACCTCCGGAACGATGGGTTGAATGGGAATAACCCCAATGCTTGTGGGTAAAGTATAGACAGGGGGGGTTATGGCGATTGCGTGTACGATCACAATTACACATATTAAGACCACATATATTTACAAATAACTCACTGAACTACTTGTATTTCTAATGGTTCATGTAAGTAATCATTGCCCTTTTCCCCGTTTCGTCCAGAGAACTTTGTCATCATGCGCCACACGACGTAAACTACGCGCCAGATATTGACCTGGTCAGGAATAAAAAGTGACGATTAAACTGATTGTCGGGCTGGCAAATCCCGGCGCGGAATATGCCGCGACACGCCATAACGCAGGTGCCTGGTACGTGGATCTGCTGGCTGAACGTTTTCGGGCTCCGCTACGTGAAGAACCGAAGTTTTTTGGTTATTCCTCACGGATTAATCTGGCGGGCGAAGATGTGCGCCTGCTGGTCCCCACGACCTTTATGAATCTCAGCGGCAAGGCCGTTGCCGCTATGGCAACTTTTTATCGCATCAACCCGGACGAAATTCTGGTGGCCCATGACGAACTGGACTTACCGCCGGGCGTGGCGAAATTCAAATTAGGCGGTGGTCATGGTGGCCACAACGGGCTGAAGGACATTATCAGCAAGCTTGGTAATAACCCTAATTTCCATCGTTTGCGCGTGGGAATTGGTCATCCGGGCGATAAAAACAAAGTTGTCGGTTTTGTGCTGGGTAAACCGCCTGTTTCTGAACAGAAATTGATTGACGAAGCGGTAGATGAAGCGGCACGTTGCACGGAAATCTGGCTGAAAGACGGTCTGACCAAAGCAACTAACCGCTTACATGCCTTTAAGGCCCAGTAACAGATACCATCTGCCATTTTTGCCGCGCGATACAACGGTTACGTGTATAATAGGCAAAGTTATTAACTTTTATGCAATCTGTTTTATATAACGGGTTGATTATTCAGAACTTAAGGTAATCACATCATGGGATTCAAATGCGGCATCGTTGGCCTGCCCAACGTAGGTAAATCCACCCTGTTCAATGCGCTCACCAAAGCAGGTATTGAAGCGGCTAACTTCCCCTTCTGTACCATTGAGCCGAACACCGGTGTCGTACCAATGCCCGATCCGCGTCTGGACAAGCTGGCGGAGATCGTCAAACCACAGCGTATTCTGCCAACCACGATGGAGTTTGTGGATATCGCCGGTCTGGTTAAAGGCGCATCCAAAGGTGAAGGCCTGGGTAACCAGTTTCTGACCAACATTCGCGAAACCGAAGCAATAGGTCATGTAGTACGCTGCTTTGAGAACGACAATATCATTCACGTGAACAATAAAGTGGATCCAGCGGATGATATCGAAGTTATTAATACCGAACTGGCGCTGTCTGACCTGGATACCTGCGAGCGCGCCATTCATCGCGTGCAGAAAAAGGCCAAAGGCGGCGATAAAGACGCAAAAGCAGAACTGGCTGCGCTGGAAAAATGTTTGCCGCAGCTGGAAAACGCAGGCATGCTGCGTGCGCTGAAAAACCTGACCGAAGAGGATAAGGCCGCGATCAAATATCTGAGCTTCCTGACGCTCAAACCGACCATGTATATCGCGAACGTTAACGAAGACGGTTTCGAAAATAACCCCTACCTCGATAAAGTTCGCGAAATCGCCGATGCCGAAGGTTCTGTTGTTGTTGCGGTGTGTGCTGCGGTTGAGTCCGATATTGCGGAACTGGATGATGCAGAACGTGAAGAGTTTATGGCTGAGCTGGGTATTGAAGAACCGGGGCTGAACCGCGTTATCCGTGCCGGTTATCAGTTGCTGAACCTGCAGACGTACTTCACTGCGGGCGTGAAAGAAGTTCGCGCCTGGACTATCCCGGTCGGCGCAACCGCTCCACAGGCCGCTGGTAAAATCCACACGGACTTCGAAAAAGGCTTTATCCGTGCGCAAACCATCGCTTATGAAGACTTCATCACTTACAAAGGTGAGCAAGGGGCGAAGGAAGCGGGCAAAATGCGCGCAGAAGGTAAAGATTACATCGTGAAAGATGGCGATGTGATGAACTTCCTGTTCAACGTCTAAATAAAATTTGTTGTCTCATGAGGTGTCAGAACATCTCATGAAGCTCACAAAACCCGCTAAAATCCACGCACTTGCGTGGATTTTTTTATTCCATATTGTCTCACGTGATCTCATGTAAGCGCAGTCTAAAATGAGTACACAGATGAGTACTGTCCGTTTCCATTACCATTTCAGGTGAGTACCCAGCGGTAAAGCTCGCCGAAGCTCGCGAGAAATGCGAGCAAGCGCGTAAGCAAGTCGCAGATGGAGTTAGCCCGACACAGGCTCGTCAGTTAGATAAGATCCGCAAGGTCAATGACGCTTCTAACACCTTTGAGCTGATCGCCAAAGAGTGGTTGCAGATGAAAGACTGGGCCGAAATTACCAAAAAACGCCGACTGGATATGCTAGAACGTGTGGTTTTCCCCGCAACCGGTAAGCTCCCTGACAGAGAGATCACCCCACACCACATTCTTAAAATTCTTCAGGAAACCGCTAAACGCGGCGCTCCGACTGTTGCCGCTGAAGCGCGACGTACCATTTCATCGGTTTTCGAGTTGGCAGTGGCAACGCTCAGAGCTGACAGCGATCCTGTCTGGCCTGTACGCAAGGCGCTTCCGGCGAATAAGACACAGCATAAACAGGCATTGAATCCACAGCAAATCGGGAAGCTATTAAGCTGTTTTGATAACAGTCGCGGCTCATATCAGGTTAACTATTGCATGTGGCTAATGTGGTGGACGCTGGCGCGGCCAGCCGAAGTCACAGAAGCTGAATGGGCAGAATTCGATCTCGATAATGCACTATGGACCATTCCGGCGACGCGCATGAAAGCTCGCAGGGAACATGTTATTCCCCTCCCCTCCCAGGCCGTCAACATGCTCAGAACGCTACAGGGATTAACCGGGCATCGACACCACCTCTTTCCTAGCCGTGATAACCCGCGTGGCCCGATGACCTCGCACTCGCTGCGTCAGCTACTTAAAAGCCTCGGCTGGAGTGGAACTTACAGCCCACATGCAACCCGAACCACAGGCAGCACACGGTTAAACGAGATGGGCTATCGGCATGATGCTATCTAAGCTCAGCTTGCGCATGCTGATACCAACAATGTTCGCCGCCCGTACAACCCTGCGACCTATCTTGATGAGCGTAAAGTGATGATGCAGGAATGGGCTGATAAGCTTGATGGATGGGTGAGCAGCACTGACATCAGTGTTGATGTTTCATAAACGCTGATGCATTGGTGTTTCTTCATTGATTCATATAATAAATTTTTGATTATTTTAAATAATCTATAACTCTAGCTACATTGCATGTAGAGCATGAATAACAGATGTTGATTAACCTCAATTAAGCATCACTATCAGCCGCCGAAATTTTCACATGCCCTGGCTTGATATTGCTGACAGGAGATATCCAGGCGCTGCGTGGCCATCTGTGTTGTCAGGTGCCGGTCGCCCCCCTGAATGATTTTAAGTCGGTTAAGTTCATTCAAAGTAAAAAACTCCGCTGCATGAGCTGTCATCAGGATCCCTTGAGGGTAAATCTACGTGACGGACATCTTAACTTAGCCCATAACGGACATTACAACTTTGCTACTACATAGATGATGTGCATACTCTGTCTTATGTTAAATTTAGTCCACCACTCATTTAGTTCATGAAACATCCCCACTGAAGATGATGTCCATTTTCAGAAAAAGTTTGAGCTAATACACGTTATCAGTTCAGC